>USRS01000004.1 GCA_900557165.1 uncultured Clostridium sp. | reverse complement strand
ATTATCAATAATTAACATATTATGAGAAATATTATTAGTAAATAATATTGCTATAGAGGAGCGAAATTACTCTAAAGCACAAATCAATTTACACTCTCGATAGGGTCTTTATTTATGTTTAATTAAAAAATCAAAAATTTCATAGAGTTCAAATTTACATAAATCTATTAATTTATAAGCTACGTGGTTTTTTGGTTCATTTCTGTCATCATCTATATCAATATACTTTGATACTATTTTTAGTTTTTTCTTATCGTATTTTATATTTATTAACGGCGTATCAAAATCTTTTATATCAATGGAAAAACTATGTAGGTCGTCACTATCATTTTCTATATATTTTACAATCATCTGTTCATTTTCAAATAACAATTTACCTGACCTCCTTTTATAATTTATAATTTCCATAAAAAATAAATTAATTCTAAAATTTCATTTAAAGTTTTTTCAAAGTTTATATCGTCTTCTTTAGTTCTTTTCTTAGGTCCTTTTGTTTTCCCTCCACTTTTTCTGATTTTTTTAGATATATGTCTACTATAAAGTAATCTATCTATATTTTCATCATTATAAATCATTCCATTTTGATTTATTACATAAGATGCTTTATTCATTGCCATGGCTGCCAAACCGTAATCTTGAGTTATTACAACATCTTCTTTTTCAAGATAATTTATAAGGGCAAAGTCAACTGAATCAGCACCTTTTGAAAATACCATGGTCTTTGCTCCTTCTTTATTGAAAATATGAGATGTATCACACATTATTACTACTTCTATATTAAATTTTTTTGCCACACTTATAGCTATATCTATTACAGGACATCCGTCTCCATCTATTAATATTTTCATATTCTCTCCTATCTTTTATTTTATCTAAAAAAAGAGATTAAAAAATAATCTCTTCTTTGAATTATATTACTTTATATAAATTTTCATATTTTTGCGGTTTCATTCTTTCACCAGTATTTAAAGAGTCTATTTTTTTCATATCTTCCTTTGAAATATTAAAATCAAATATGTCTAAGTTCTCTTTAATTCTGCTTGGTGAACTTGTTTTTGGAATGGCTATAACATTGTTTTGTAAATGCCATCTTAATATAATTTGAGCTTCACTTTTATTATATTTTTTTGCTAATTCTTTAATTATTTCATTAGACATAAGTTGTCCTCTCATTATTGGACTCCATGCCTCTACAACAATATTATGTCTTTTACAAACTTTAATTAATTCTTTTTCACTGCGATTTGGATGTAATTCCACTTGATTAACCATGGGATTTATATTTGCAAACTCTATAATTGATTCTAATTGTTCAATAGTACAATTACAAACACCAATAGCCCTAACTTTCTTTTGTCTATATAAATCTTCTAATGCCCTCCATGTATCTTTTATTTTTTCAGTTGGCCAATGAACTAAATATAAATCTATATAATCTAAATTTAATTTACTTAGAGATTTTTCAAAGGCTTTCATTGTATTTTCATAACCATCATCATCAGGCCAAACTTTAGTAGTTATAAATAACTCTTCTCTATTAATTCCAGATTGTGTAATCCCCTTACCTACACCTTCTTCATTATCATAAAATGATGCTGTATCTATACTTCTATATCCTGCCTTTATGGCCTCTTTTACCATATTGCAAACTTCATCATTATCATTTTCTAATTTATATGTACCAAAACCTACAACAGGTATTTTTACTCCATTAGATAATTCCCTAACTTTTTCTTTCATTTTAAATCCTCCATATAAAATGTCTTTTTATTACTCACCATTTTTATAATATATTATTTATTATAAAGCTTCAACCATATTAATATAACCAAAAACACCTTGAATATAATTATTATACTCAAGGTGCTTTTTTATTATATATTTTATTTATATTACATAGCTTCTTTCTCTGCAAATTGTGAATTATATAAGTTTGCATAGAATCCATTTTTAGCTAATAGTTCTTCGTGATTTCCTTGTTCCACTATGTCTCCATCATTAATTACTAAAATTAAATCTGCATCTCTTATAGTTGATAATCTATGAGCAATTACGAAACTAGTTCTTCCTTCCATTAGATTATCCATAGCTTTTTGAATTAAAAGTTCAGTTCTTGTATCAACAGAACTTGTTGCTTCATCTAGTATTAATATTTTTGGGTCTGCTAATATGGCACGTGCTATAGTTAATAATTGTTTTTGGCCTTGAGATATATTACTAGATTCTTCATTTAGTAGCATATTGTATCCATCTGGTAGAGTTTTTATAAAGTGATGAACATGAGCTGCTTTTGACGCTTCTATTACTTCTTCATCTGTAGCATCTAATCTACCATATCTTATGTTTTCTTTTATAGAACCACTAAATAACCACGTATCTTGTAGCACCATACCAAATAATTCTCTTAATTCGCTTCTATTAAAATCTTTTATATTATGTCCATCTACTAGTATTGCTCCTGAGTTGACATCATAGAATCTCATTAATAATTTTATCATTGTACTTTTTCCTGCTCCAGTAGGACCAACTAAAGCTACTTTTTGACCAGGTTTTACATGAGCAGTAAAGTCTTTTATTATAGTTCTATTTTCATCATATCCAAATCTAACATTTTGGAAGTCTATTCTACCTTGTAATCCTTCTATACTAATAGGATTTTCCACTGTAACATCTTCTTCCTCTTCGTTTAAGAATTCAAATACTCTCTCTGCAGCAGCTGCTGTAGATTGTAATTGATTTGATATCTGTGCCATTTGTGAAATAGGTTGGTTGAAACTTCTCACATATTGAATAAATGATTGAATATCGCCAACTTCTATTTTGTTTTTTATAACTAAATATCCACCTAGTATAGAAACTATAACATAACTTAAATTACCAACAAACATCATTAATGGTTGCATTGTACCTGATAAAAATTGTGATTTCCATGCTGAATCATATAATTTATCATTTATTTTATTAAACTCTTTTATAGATTCTTCTTCTCTATTAAATGCTTGAACAACAGTATGACCACCGTATAATTCTTCAACTTGACCATTAACTTGCCCTAAAAATTCTTGTTGACTTTTAAAGAATTTTTGAGATCTTTTTATAATGAATGATATTAAAAATAATGATATTGGTATAACTATTAAGGCACTAAAAGTCATTACTACACTTATAGATAACATCATTATAAATACACCAACTAAAGTTGTTATTGAAGTTATTATTTGTGTTAAACTTTGATTTAAACTTTGAGCTAATGTATCTATATCATTTGTAAATCTAGATAAAACTTCACCATGAGTTTTTGTATCAAAGTATTTCATAGGTAATCTATTTAATTTCTTTACTAATTCATCTCTTAAATTATACGCAACTTTTTGTGATATTCCACTCATTACAAATCCTTGTACAAATGAAAATACAGTACTTATTACATATAATATAATTAAAGATATTAGTATTTTTTTTATAGCATCAAAATCTATACCTTTTCCACTACCAGATACTTTACTTACTAATCCATTGAATATTTCTGTAGTCGCCTTACCTAAAATTTTAGGTCCTATTACAGAAAATGTAACACTTCCTATAGCAAATATAAATACTATTATGATAGATAATTTATATTTAGCTAAGTAAGAAGCTAAAGTTTTCATAGTACCTTTAAAGTCTTTTGCTTTTTCTGCTGGACCTCTCATTCCACGTCCTCCGCCCATTGGACCCCTAGGCATTCCTTGTCTATTTCCTTCTCTACTCATTATCTAATTCCTCCTTTGAAAGTTGTGATAATGCTATTTCTTTATACACTTCACAATTTTTTAGAAGTTCATTGTGTTTTCCTATTCCAACTACTCTACCTTCATCTAAAACAACTATTTGATCAGCATCTAAAATAGTACTTATTCTTTGAGCTACTATTAATACTGTTGCATCTTTTGTTTCTGATTTTAATGCTTTACGAAGTTTTGCATCAGTTTTAAAATCTAGAGCAGAGAAACTATCATCAAATATAAAGATTTCTGGATCTTTTGCTATTGCCCTAGCAATAGATAATCTTTGTTTTTGTCCACCAGATACGTTTGAACCACCTTGTGCTATTTCCGAATCAAATTTATCTTCTTTATCATTGATAAAATCTATTGATTGAGCAATTTTAGCAGCTCTTATTATATCATCTTCTGAAGCATCTTTATTACCATATCTTAAGTTAGAATCTATTGTTCCTGAGAATAATATTCCTTTTTGTGGAACATATCCAATTTTTTCTCTTAAATCATGAGTGGATACATCTTTAATATTAACACCATCAACACTAATAGACCCTTCCGTTACATCATGGAATCTCGGTATTAAATTAATAAGTGTAGATTTACCACTACCTGTACTTCCTATAAATGCTGTTGTTTCACCTGGTTTAGCTGTAAAGCTTATATTATGAATTATTTTTTCATCAGCATCTGGATATTGGAATGAAACATTTTTAAATTCAACTAAACCTTTTTTGCTTTCATCAAAAGCTTTAGGTTTTTCATCTTCTTTTATTATAATGTCTTTTTCTAAAACTTCATTAACACGCTTAGCCGATACACTCGCTCTTGGTATCATAATAGATACTGCTGATATCATTAAGAATGACATTACTATTTGCATAGTATATTGAATAAATGCCATCATATCCCCAACTTGCATAGCACCTGTATCTATATTTTTTGCACCTACCCAAACTATTAATACAGATATGGCATTCATAACAAACATCATCATTGGCATCATGCAAGACATCATTCTATTTACAAACATATTTACTTTTGTTAAATCTTTATTAACTCCATCAAATCTGTTTTCTTCAAATCTTTCTGTACTAAATGCACGTATAACAGGAAGTCCTGTTAATATCTCTCTTGTTACTAAATTTAATTTATCAACTAGATTTTGTAATACTTTAAATCTAGGCATTACTGTTGTAAATAATACTGCTACTATAAGTACAACACATAAAACTGCTACACCTATAACCCATGACATGGATACATTTGTAGTTAAAGCTTTATATATACCACCAATAGCCATAAATGGTGCAAAGAATACCATTCTTAACATCATAACTGTCATTTGTTGTATTTGTTGTATATCATTTGTACTACGAGTAATTAATGACGCTGTTGAAAACTCTGTCATTTCTTTACTAGAAAATCTCATTACTTTTTCAAAAGTCTTACTTCTTAAAGTACGACCTAATGATGCAGCTACTCTAGACGCTAAGAATCCAACTGTTATGGAAGCAACCATACTAAGAACTGTTATTCCTAACATTTTTAGTCCTGTAGTTATTATATATTTAGTTTGTAAATTATTTGTATCTATTCCTATATCACTATATTCACCTTTAACAAAAGATACAGCACCTTGGCTAATCATTGCTTCAGGTAAGTCTACTAACTTATTATCCATCTCTTCAATAAGTTTATCTCTTTGAGATTGTGGCATAGATTCTAATAAAGTAAACATATCCATATTTTCCATATTCTCAGAACCATTTGGCACATTTCCTGATGGAATATTAGAATTCATGTTATTTTTCATTTGTTCTTGAATCATTTTACTTGATTCATCATTACTTTCTAATCCATATACTATTAATTCTGGTTTAGCAAGTATATTATCTAATTTTTCTATTTTTTCTTTATCTTTTGTATTTAATAAATATAATTCTTCATCTTTTAATGCAGGGTATGACTCTTTATATGTCTTATAATCTTCACTGCTTAAAGAATCTTTGCTCAATAACTTATAATTATCTAAAACAGTGTCTTTATCTTTTTTATTCAAGAAAATAAACAAATTATCCATTGCTGATTTTCTTATAACATCTGGAACTGAATTTTCTATACCACCTTGCTGTATACCAATATTAATAATATTTGATGTATATGTTGGTAAAGATAATTCACAACTAGCTTGACCTGCTAATAACAATATAATTATAAAAATTATAAAGCTAGACTTTTTTAAATACTTAAAAACTTTTAACATCTTTTTTCCCTTTCTTTAATTATGATTTTATTGTTCTGATTGTATTTCTTCTATGATATTATAAAGTTTATCAAATAAGCGAATTAAATTATCTGTATCTTCTTCACCCATTTTTTCTACTACTTTGCAAGTAAAATTTTTAAACTTTATATTTTGTTCTTCTAAGTATAACTTGCCTTCTTCTGTTAATTTTACATATACAACTCTTCTGTCAGTCTTATTTGAAGATCTTTGTATATATCCTTTTTCTTCTAAAGAATTAAGTGCTTTTGAAGTTGCTGGCTTAGTTATACATAAATTTTTTGTTAAATCTGAAGTCTTCATACCATAATAATTTTCATCATCTTTATGATTTATATAATCATGATAAATAATCTTCATACTTCTTATTATTTCCGGTTGAAAATCTTTTGACTTTCTATTTTTATGAGCTAACTTCTTTATTTTAAATATGGAAGATAGAAATTCTTTAGATTTTTCTTCTAATGTACTCATATATTTTATCCTTTCTACAAATTCATTTCTATTGTTAATAGTTAACTTGTGCAACTATTATTGTAGGAAAGTTTTTTATATTAGTCAAGTATATTTAAAAAGTATTAACATAGTAAATTTATGAATAATATATATTTATTATTCTTTACAGTTATTTTCTTTAAATAACCTTTTTAAATATTGGTATTAATGGAAAAACATTTAATCTTACTTATGTATTGATGACTTTTTAGAATGATTGGTAATTTTTTCACATTATTCGATTAAACATAGTATAATTATATTAGATATATATTTTATAAGGGTGGTTGATGTTTAATGAAGTTTGATTGTTTTTATTATCCTGTTTTAAGTAATCATGGTGATGTAGTTAAATGTAATGATGGAATTCGTAGTTTTAATTTTGGAGATGAGGTTCCTACAAAAACCTTATATTATAACTACAATCCTAGTTTTGTAATTTATCAAAATAGCAAGTTATTTATTGTAGAAAAGGGAATTTTAAAAGAAGAAGCTAGTATTGATAAGCTTAAATTTCCTCTAAAAATTATATTTAATCACGGCACTCAATTAACAATTGAAAAAAAATCTGATTTATCTTCCATAAGATTGCTAGTTCCAGGTTTCTTTGAAAAAGAAAAAGAATTAGGTGAATTATTCTTTTTATCAGAAGTTTATAAAAGAAAAATAAAAGAAGCTCAATATAAAGTAATGAGTGACCTTACAAATGCTGTTAGAGATGTTGAGTATTTAAATCAAGAAATAAATCATGCAACAAGAAATTTATTAAAACAACTAAGATTAATTGAATCTAAATTTATAAACTTAATTCAAGAAAATCCAAGCCTAATTGATGACTATTTAAATTATATGAATTTTGATAATGAAGAAGATATGTTTAAAATAGGTATAAACAAATATTTTGAAGAAAATAGAGAACAATATAATGAATATAGAAAAAATTCATTATTATATAATAGAAAGCCAATTTATCCTAAATTCAAATTACAAAATTTAATAAAATCTATAGAAAATTATAAATAAAAATTCACTCCGTACTTTTAGCATAACAAAAAGCTATGCCATAGTCTTAAAACTAATGACATAGCTTTTTATAATTAATCTATCTTTATTACATGACCTGGAATAACTTCCTTATTACTTGTAATATTATTATCTTCTAAAAGTTGTTTTTCTGTTTTATTAAATCTCTTACCTATAGTTGATAAACTATCCCCTCTTTGAACTACATAAAAATCTCCATAGCCTTCTTTATCTTTACTAGTTCTAGATGATTCAATTTTTAATACTTCTCCTGGATATATTAAGTTTGGATTTAATATATTATTTATTTCAACTAATCTTTTTACTGTAGTGTGAAATCTTTTTGCTATGGCAGATAAAGTATCTCCTTGTCTTACTATATAAGTTTTTATATATTGTCTACTGGAAATTGATTTACTTTCTCCTCTTTTTAGTTCAGGTACTTTTAAAATTTCACCTGGATATATTAAATTTGGATTTGATATATCATTTAACTCAGTTAATTCTTTTACTGTTGTATGAAGTTTTTGAGCTATATAAGATAAAGTATCACCTGATTTTACTATATAAGTACTATAAAATCTCTTTTTATCTTTTTTTCTTTCATCTCTTTTTTCTTTAGGGTAAATTTTCAATACTTCTCCTGGATATATTTCATCTGGATTTGTAAGTCCGTTAATTCTTTCAAGTTCCTTTACTGATACGCCATATCTTCTAGCTATAGAACTTAAAGTATTTCCGTCTTGCACCTCATAATATATTACTCTTCTATCCTTAGATTCTTTTTTTCTACTTCCTGGTAAATCCTTTTTACCATCTAAAAAAATACCTTCATAAAAAATATCTAAATCTGTATTTGTTCCGATACCAGATACTCTACCTGTATCAGAATATTGCCAAGCATCATATCTTCTACCCCATATTGGATTTGCTGCAGGTCTATTGGTATCTATTTGTGCAATCCATAATGGATATTTTTCAAGACCAAGACCTTCATACAAATTATTTTGTGCAAAATTTGTATAAGTATAAACTGCTGCATCTAACCCACTTAATCTTTCTACCTCTCTTAAAAATTCCAATGCTTGAATAGTTAAACGATAATTATCAAGTCCACCTGTTTGTTCCAAGTCTAAAATAAGTTTAATATCTGCATGAAGACCACTAATTGTATCTACAAAATATCTAGCTTGTTCTTTTGGTGTTGGTGATGAACCTGGATTAAAAAAATGATAAAAACCAATTTTTAAACCATGCTCTCTTGCTCCATCATAAAATTCATGTAAATAAGGATCTCTATAAAAAGTCCCCTCTGACGCTTGAATAATTACTGCTTTTACACCACTATCGGCCACATCTCTCCAATCTATACTTCCAGACCAGTTACTTACATCTATTCCTCTATATTCAGTCATATTTTTCCCTCCATAAAAATCAATTAGAGTATTTACTTTATTATATTTTTATAAAATATATTTTGTGATTAGATTATTTATTATCTTTTCAGGGTATTATCATAATGATAAAATAAATATAATAATTTACATCTAAGGAGAAAAATATGAAAGTTGTTATAATAGGAGCAGTAGCTGCAGGTATGTCAGCTGCGTCAAAATTAAAAAGAATGAAACCTGACTATGAGGTTGTTGTATATGAAAAAACTGATATAGTATCATTTGGAGCTTGTGGTCTTCCTTATTATGTAGGTGGATTTTTCAATGATTCCAATATGATGATTGCTAGAGAAAAATCAAAATTTATAGAATCTGGAATTGATTTAAATACTTTTAAGGAAGTTATCGACATTGATTCTTCACAAAAAAAACTTACTATAAAAGATACTTTAACTAATGAAATTTTCACAGATAATTATGATAAATTAATGATTGCTACAGGAGCAAGCAGTATTATGCCTCCTTTAGAAAAATCTTATAATAATTTAACTACACTAAAAGATATGAATGATGGTATCAAACTTAGAGAATTGATGAATAAAGAAGAAAATAAAAATATTGTAATAGTTGGAGCTGGATTTATAGGAATAGAAACTATTGAAGCCGCAAAAAAATTAAATAAAAATATATATTTAGTTGGAAGAAGCAATAGAGTTTTAGATAAAGTATTTGATAAAGAAATTACTGATTTATTAGAAGAAGAATTAAGAAAAAATAATATTCATCTACATCTTGGTGATACTGTACAAGAATATGTTGGTGATGAAAATATAAACAAAGTTATAACTAATAAATGTGAAATTGATTGTGATCTTGTTGTTATGGCAATTGGTGTTAAACCAAATACATCGTTTATAAAAAATACAGATATAAAAACTTTACCTAATGGTGCTATAATAGTCGATGAATATGGAAAAACATCAGTAAATGATATATATGCAGCTGGAGATTGTGCAACTATTAAAAATCTATCTACTAATGAAGATATGTATGTACCTTTAGCTACAGGTGCAAATAAATTAGGTAGAATAGTTGGTGAAAATTTAGCTGGAGCAAATTCAGTATTTCCTGGTTCCCTAGCATCTTCTTGTATTAAAGTTTTAGATATGGAAGCTGCTGTTACTGGACTTACAGAAGAAAGAGCAAAAGCATTAAATATTAACTACAAAACTTCTTTTATAAGTAATTTTAATCAAACTCACTACTATCCTGGTAGAGAAAAAGTTTATATAAAATTAGTGTACGATGCTGATACTAAAGTATTACTTGGAGGTCAAGTTGCTGGATATAAAGATGCTGTTCAAAGAGCTAATGTACTAGCAACAGCCATAACAGCTAAAATGACTACTACTCAACTTGGTATGCTAGATTTATGCTACGCACCTCCTTTTGCTACTACATGGGATGTTTTAAATATTTCTGGAAATGTAAGCAAATAGTATTAGGAGAATTTATATGAATCAAATGACTTTACAAGAATTATATGAGGTTGGTTGCTCTTTTGAATCTGCAGTGGGACAAGGCACAAAAAGTGAAAGAGCTAGAATACCTAAAAATACATCTAGAATTAATTTAAATGAAGAATTAATTAACAATATCATAAATTACGACAAGGAAATAAAATTTTTAGTTGCTGGGGAAATTTGGTGCCCTGATTTTCAATTAAATGTTTCAATCTTAAAGAAATTTATGGATTTAAACTCAAATTTTGATATATCCATTATTACAATGGCTAGAGGCAAAAAATTTCTAAAACCTATTTTAAATATAGAAGATGCTAAGTTCCCTTTAATTATAGCACTTGATAAAGATTTTAATATATTAGGATCTTTTCAAGAACATCCACAAATATTAAAAGATATACCTTCTTTTGAAGATATAAAATTAGAATACTACAAAGGAAAGTACTTATTAGATTCTGCTAACGATATTTGGAAAATATTAAATAAATAATAAGAAAAAGCTATTGTATGATAAAAATTATCACACAATAGCTTTTATTTATATGTAAATCCCTAATTTCTCATTTTTATATATTATAATTCAACTATATCAAACCCTGCAGCTTCTATTTCGCTTTTTATTTTAGCTATATGCTCATGGTCGAATGTTTCAAGTATAAATTCTGCAGATTGTTTACCTATTGCTCCACCAGATGATAATCTAGTTTGGTTAGCATTTAGTATATTTGCATTATTTTCACTTATTATTCTTATTAATTCTAAGAATCCACCTGGTTTGTCAGTCATAGTTGTTGAGAATGAATATCTTCTTCCTTCTTTAGCTAAACCTACCCCTATTACTCTATATAATGTATTAACATCAACATTACCTCCAGAAACTATACAAACAACTTTTTCCCCTTCAGTTGGTTGATATTTCTTAGATAATAATGCTGCTGTTGAAACTGCTCCAGCACCTTCAGAAACTATTTTTTGATGTTCTAATAAAAATAACATCCCTTGTGCTATTTCTTCTTCTGTTACAGTTATCACTTCATCAACTAATTCTTTTATTATTTCAAAAGTAGCATCTCCAGGAGTTTTTACAGCTATACCATCTGCTATTGTAGCAGCTTTAAAAGCAGTTGTAACTTCTCCATTTTTAACTGATTCTTGCATAGATGGTATATTTGAAGTTTGAACACCTATAACTTTTACATTTGGATTTAAAGCTTTCGCAGCTACAGCAACACCAGCTATTATTCCCCCTCCACCTATTGGGCAAAGTATAGTGTCAACTTCACTATTTAATTGTTCAAATATCTCTAATGCAATTGTTCCTTGTCCAGCCATTACATGCTCATTATTAAATGGATGTATGAAAGTAGCTCCAGTTTCTTTTTGTATTTCTACAGCTTTTGCATAAGCATCATCATAAACTTCACCATTTAATACTACTTCTGCTCCATATCCTCTAGTTGCAGAAACTTTTGCAAGTGGTGCAGTAGCCGGCATTACTATTGTTGCTTTTATTCCAGTCATTTGTGCTCCTAGAGCAACACCTTGTGCATGATTTCCTGCACTCGATGCAATGACACCGTTTGCCTTTTCTGCATCGGTTAAATTTGCTATAGTGTTAACTGCCCCTCTTACTTTAAAAGATCCTGTCTTTTGTAAGTTTTCGCATTTATAAAAAACGTTTGCACCCGTCATTTCACTTAAAGTTTTACTTTCTAAAACAGGAGTTTCTTTTACAACACCTTTTATAGTTTCTTGAGCTTTTTTTACATCATTTAAAGTAACTTTTAACATATCAATATTCCCTCTCTTTTACATCTATCTATATGTATATTATAATATTCCACCTTGGTAAATCATTTTCCTAATCAGTAAAATGTTTTCCCTCTTTCTTTTTTCCTTCTGAAATCATTATACAATAATAATTTAAAAATATCAAACAACTTTATTTTTTATTATCATAAAAAGTCATCTTCATTATTTTTTTATTATATTTAGAAAATTTAGTATATTTTTTAAGGTTGGCTATAATACTTAATTCAAGAAATCATTTTCATAAACTATTCATACTTTCTAACTAAAAAACAAGATAAAATTTCCTAAAATTACCAGTATATTTTATCTTGTTTTTACCTATTTTTATATATTATTTTGTATATATATTTAATGCTTTTCTAAAAAATTCAGCCATACCTTCTCTATTGTCATCATAATATTTTTTAAATCTTTCATCTAAGACATACATTTGCCCTATATTTCTATGTGCTTCTTTAGAGTAAAAATTCCATGAATATCCTAACCACTTTTTATGAAGTTCACAAGCTTCTTGTGCTTTTTTACCTGCTGGATCATTTTCATCCATTGCTTCAGTTAATTTTTCTATAATTTTTTTGCCTAATTGTTCAAACTGATCGTATTCTTCCTTTGTTAATCTCAATATTTTTTCATTTGATTTATCTACTTGATCATCTCCATATTTATTTCGTATTTCCTGACCATAATTTTCTTCATTTTCATTTATTAAATTCTTTTTGAAAGCCTCAAATTTTTCTTTATCTAACATATTAACCTCTCCTTTTTTATAGCTTATAGTTTTTTCAACATTTTCTATTAACAAATCTATTTCTTTTCTTCTTTTAAGAAGTTCTTTTTTATGATTATTTAAAGCTGTCATTATATCAAATGATGGTGAATTAACTATATTTTTTATTTCTTCTAACTTAAATCCTAATGATTTATAAAATAAAATTTGTTGTAATTTATCCACTTCATTTTCACCATATATCCTATATCCTGAAGAATTAATTCTCTTTGGTTGTAATAAATTTATCTCATGATAATATCTCAATGTCCTTGTGCTAACTTTAGCAATTTTGCTTAATTCAAGAATGGAATATTCCAAATATATCACCTTCTATTTGTACTTTGTTAATAGTTAATGTTTAATTCAAGTATAAAATTTTACGTAAGGTAAATGTCAATATTATTTTGCAAAAAAAATAAGGAACTAAAAAGTTCCTTTATCATCATATTTATGTATATATTATAATACTTCGTGAAGAGTTGTTTCTATTTCACAGTCACATCCACAACAAATTGTACCTGCTTCAGTTGCCTCTTTTATATCTTCTACTGTTTTAGCTCCATTAGCTACAGCAGTTTTTATATCCTCCACTGTTGTTCCTACACAATCACATACTATTCTATCTGACATTGTTGTTTCCTCCTGATGTTTATTTATATTATATATATACCCACTCCTATTTACTTCAAACATAATTTATTACTTTTTTTGCCACGTATCTTAATCCTTTTGTTACAAAAAATATTTAATAATACAAAATATAATTAAGGAGTAGGTTATATGAAAAGTTTAAATATTATATTAAAATATCTCACTCTTTTTTTAATTGGTGGAATTACATATTATTTTATTGAAATATTATACAGAGGATATTCACATTTTTCCATGGTAATTGTAGGAGGCCTTTGCTTTGTATTAATTGGTTCTATTAATGAATTTTCTAACAAGGAAATTCCTTTATTACTCCAAATGTTAATTTCTGTTTTTATAGTAGACATTATAGAACTATTTTCAGGAATTATTATAAACAAAATACTACTTCTAAATGTATGGGATTATTCTAATTTAAAATTTAATTTTCTAGGTCAAATTTCTTTGAGAAGTTCTATTGCTTGGTTCTTTTTGTCACTTTTTGCAATTTGTATGGATGATTTATTAAGATATGCTCTTTATAATGAACAAATGCACTTATATAAATTTTTCTAAAAAAATAAAGCCCTGCTACGAGGGTACAGGGCTTTAAATTCATAATGATAGATAAAAGAGTGTGAGGGAATCTATCATTATACGGGTATTTAAGTAAATTATTAAGCTAGTCTTTCTATGCTTTAATAATACTGCATTAATATGAATTTAATGTAAATTTTTTATGAATGAAGTTAGAATTTTATTTTAAATCTAAGTTTATTTTTATAGCATAAAAAAAGAGCTATTACACAAAAATTATTCATCATTTATGCAATAACTCCTTTTAATTAATTTTTAAATAAAAATGCAAATAAATTCTTTTTATTTTGTTTTTCATCTAATGAGAAAAAGGCTTCTTGTAAGTTATACAATAATATTCTATCATATGTATAAATAATATCTATTTTTACACCTTCTGATTTATTTTTAACCATATTCATAATCTCTATCATATGGTCATAAGACTCCCCTTGTACTATTAAAATTGGTTTTTCACTGAATTTTACATTTAAGTTATCATAATGTTCTATAACATTTTCATATCTAGCCAACTTATTTAAAAATTCTTCCTTCCATCCATCAGTTTGTCTTACCGCTTCAATTAAATAAGTTTTATCATTACAATTTAAAATTGATTGCGGTCTAACTATACAGTTTCTAATATTCTCATTAAGTATTATTTTTGACACTTTAAAATCATTATCACTATTCATAACTTGTGTTAATAGCTGATTTGATGCCAGTAAACATTTAATCTTAGCCGTTTTTATCTCACTTACATAACCTTGAGAATATGTCTTTTTATCTAACGCTCTCAAAAGACCTATTCCATGATAACCTAAGTAATAAGCTTTATATGAACTTGTGCTATTTTCTGAAACAAATTCTATTTGTTTTATAAAACTTTTTTCCTTTAATCTAGTTAACTTTCTTGCAACAGACTTCGATTCTATACTTATTCCTTTTTTATTTAAGTATGTTGTAATTTGCAAAGACGTTGCAAATACTAAATTATTTATAGCTACTAATACCATTTTTTCAACTTCACCAATATGACCTTTTTCTAATAAGAAATCTACCTCTGATTTTGATGTAGTTCTCTTTGGCCTGTTAATCCTATGATTATCTCCCCTATAAGATGCAAATGGTGATAGTTTTGTTTCCAAAAGTTCTTCATTTGTTTTTTTTAGGTCAACTGCTGTACAATACTTCCCAATTGGTGACACTAATTCTGTTACTTTTCTTTTATTCCTCATATTACTTCCCCCCTGATGTATTTAGGAAACATAATTAATACTTCCTTTAAATAACATACTTATATTATAATATTTTTTTCCATATTTTACATTCAAAATTATTTAAAATTAAATAAAATTTTTATTTTTCGTTTATTTTAGTAAAATATATTATTATTTAACTTAAAAAAGATATAAGTTAACATAAATAACTTATATCTTTTACATATTTTTAATTTAATTTTGTTCCACAATTTGGACAGAAATTTGATCCTTCATTTTTTGTCCCACAATTTGGGCAGAAGTTCATTTTCTTTCCTTCAGATACATTTTGTTTATTTTCATTATTTTGTGGTTTATTATTCATATTATTTACTATTTGTTGCCCCATCATCATACCAACTTGTAATCCTGCCATATCTCCTGCTACAGAGCCTCCACTATTTCCTTTTGATAAAGAATCTGCCATGGCAACTTGAGTATATTTATTTATGTCTCCAATCATACTTTGAGATGCTGCCTTGTTTGCCATATCTTGTATTTCTTTTGGATATGATACACTTGATATACTAAAGTTAGTTATTGCTATACCTATTTTCTCCATTTCCATATCTAAGTCTTCTTGAATTCCCTTAGATATTTCATAGGCATTTGCTTGTAAATTAAATAAATCTTTACCTTCTCTAACTATCCACTTCATTATTACTTGATCAAGCATAGACATAATTCGTTCTTTTACATCATCTATGGTAAATTGCTTTTTAACTCCTGCAATTTTATCAATTAACACTTCATAATCTGATACCTTGCAACAAAATGTACCAAAAGATTTTATTGGCATTCCTCCTGGAAGATTTGGTGAAGGTATATTTATAGCATTTTTTGTCCCCCATTTCACTGTTAATTCTTTAGTATTAACAAATAAAACTTCAGCTCTAATTCCACTATTAAATCCAAATTTAAATCCTTTTAATGTTGATAAAAAAGGAACTATTTGTGACTCTATATCAAAACTGCCTTCATCTTTAAATATGCCTTCAATTTTGCCATTATACATAAATATGGCATCTTGACCCATTCTAACTATAAGCCTACTTCCCTTTTTTATCTCTTTGTTGTCCCATTTCCAAAATAACATATCATCTCTGAATTCTTCCCATTCAATTACATTGGAAAATTGGTTGCTAAATAGTCCCATAACACTAACCTCCTAAAACATTTCTTCTTCAATAGAAAAAGCAAAAGTTTTATAATCTATTGAGTCGCTATATTGTATTTTTTGTGATTTATCATTATAAGATGTATCCTCATGAGAAGATGCCAAATAGATACCAAACAAAATGCCTAGTATTACAATTATTATTGCAGCAATTTTTATAGGGCTCTTTGGATACTCTCCTTTTATTTTTCCTGTTTCACCATTTATTAAAACATTATAATGTTTATCCTTATACATATAAGCAGTTGAGTATACTGGTATAAATATATATTTATATGTTTCATCATAATATGAAGTTCTAAGTTTTACTCCATACACTCTATCATAGCGCATTAATACATCTCTTTCAGCCATATAATGTATATCTCTAGTCATCTTATCCATAGCTTCACGATGAGCATCATCTAAATCTATGGTATATATTTCAGAACAAAATCCTGACATATAGTCTGGTGAATAAGATGCTACTGCTTTTGTATTATAAGGCTCTATCCATCCTAATAAAGTATCACTTAATTTATTGGATGCCCTTACTAATACATCATCAAAAAAATGATTTATATGCCCACTAGTAGGATACCATCTTGTTTCTATTCTAGTATGTCTTTCACCTTTATCATCAGTATATTCAACTTCATAGTCTATTCCACCCATGGCGCTATAATTTGTACTTGTATCTGCATCAAATGTCCAATAAGGCATATAAATACCTTGAACTTTATCTTTTTGATAAAGTGTTTTCAAAACATTTGGAGCTAACCATCTTCTTTTTATCCAGTGTGAAAAAATAGATTCCACATCTTTTTTATCTATTTTAAATGGAATAACACCATCTGGCACTATAGATTCTATTTGTTTTTTTGATAAAACATAATGTGAACCACAATATGGACAAGTTGTAGCACTACTAGTAGCATCAACTTCTACCATAGCACCACAACCTTCACATTCCATACTTGTGGATGTTTTTTCTGATACTTTAATAGTTTTAAGTATATGAACATCTAAACTATGTTCTACAACATCTTTTGGATTATTTTCTATCTTTACTTCTCTACCACAGTTTGGGCATTTTAATGCTTGAGCTGTAGCATTAAATTCCATAACTCCTCCACAGCCTTCACAATAATATGATTTGCTTATAAAATCACCCCCAAAAACTACATTTTTTAATTATAGTCCTAATTTATTTTTTAAAGCTTGTAATTCATCATCTACTTCTGTATTAGTAGTAGTATTATCATCATATTTACTCATTAAATCTTCTATATTATCTTCCTTTTTAGGTGAATTTAATTCAGCCATTGCATTTGCTTCATCTAATTTTTTATTTATTTTATCTTCCATTTTGTCAAATGCTGATAAATTTCCTTTTGCACCATCTACGCTGGCACCTATTTTATTTAATTTTTCTTGTGTTTTGGCTACGGCAAGTTTTGCCTTTAATTGATCTCTTCTAGCATTTAATTCACTTATATCTTTTACAAGTTTATCATGCATACTTCTCATTTTAGCTGCATTATCTGCTGCTATGTCATAAGATTGTTGAAGAGATTGTTGATTTTGCAATAATTGATTTTTCTTTTCTAAAAATAATTTAGCATCAGATTCATTTCCTGCTATCAATGCTTTTTCAGCATATTTTTGCATTTTATTTATTTGTTCGTTTAATTCATCTAATTGACGCTTAGCTCTTTTTTCCTCTGCCATAACAGAAGCAGTTTCAGCTTTAACTTTTCCTAAGTCACTTTCTAAATTTCTTAAATATTGATCTATCATTTTTGATGGATCCTCTGCTTTATCTAATAAAGCATTAATGTTTGATGACATTATGTCTTTAAATCTTGTAATTATCCCTGCCATTTCAAAACCTCCTATTTATATTTTATATAATAACTACTAAAGTTTATTATTTCTTATTTCTTAATTATTCATTGATATAAAAAGTATACCATATTAATTCTTATACTTTACAAGTTTAAACAAAAAAGTTGAACTCTATAAGAGTTAAACTAAATTTTTTCATATTATTGATTTTCTAATTGATTATAAGAAGTTATTTCTTCTAAAGTTCCATTTACTATTGTTTTTATTCTAGAGTAAGCTTCACTTAATTCAAGATTTTCAATTCCACCATTAAATTCTTTAGATGCTGGAACAACTAAATAAGGTATTTCATCATAATTTTCAAAAACATGACATGGTATATATCCATCATTAGCTAAATAAACTTTTCCATTTTCATCTCTTTTTAAATTTAATGTTAGTATAAAGTTGTCTTTTGTTACAGTTTTATATTGATGTGAAACAAAATTTCCTAAAGAGTAAACTACAGGAACCCTTCTATTATCACTAGTAGTTAATATATCTGATGTTTGAAGAGCATGTGGATGAGATCCTATTATAAAGTCCACTCCTGCTTCTGCCATTTCTTGGGCACTTTTAGCTTGGTCTTCATTATATTCGTTTGTATATTCTACCCCCCAGTGATTATATGCAATTATATATTCTGCACCCATGGCTTTTGCATCTTGTACATCCTTTTGAACTGCTTCTTTATTATATCTATTAATCATAGTTTCTCTAACATCTTCATCTATAGTTACATCTTTTCCATTAAATATTTCACTATAAGACATTAAAGCTATTTTTATTCCATTTACATCTATTATTAGAAATCTTTGTTCTTTATCATTTCTAAATGAACCTGTATAAGCAAATTTATATTTTTCTAGCAAATCAAGAGTTTGGACTAATCCTCTTGCACCATTGTCTGTTATATGATTATTTGCATTAACTAAGGCATCAAATCCTGCATATTTTAATGCATCTAAATAAGTTGATGGTCCGTTACAATGAGGCTCTCCTCCTAATTCTTTTTCTTCACTCATATAAGGTGAAGTATTTGACAATAAAGATTCTAAGTTTCCTACAACAAGGTCGGCTTTTGAAAATAAATTTTTTACAACACTAAAGCTATCATTGAAATTATACGTTCCATCTTCTGTTTTAGCTGCCTCTTGTTGTCTTGTTTGGCACATTAAATCTCCAGTAAACATTAATAATGCTTCATTTGTTTCTTTTGCATCCTCATTTTTATAAACTCTATCTTTTAGAGTAAATCTAGGTTCAGATATTTTTCCTAAAGGATCTAATAAATCTCTATAAACTATTACTATAGTTTCAGATTCATTACCCTCACTATCTTCTCCTGTAATAATTGTACTACCTATCATATTAGCTATAATATTTCCTTTTGAATCTATTTTTGCAACTCTCATATCTTTAGCATAATATTTTATGTCATCATTTTTATCTGAAGTGTAATTTATATTTGTACTTTGATTTAATTTTAAAGAAACTATTTTCTTTTGCAGTATTATATTTTCACTTTTATTTGCTGCATCAGCATTTATTGTCCTTGAAGCCCAAGTTCCAATAAGGGATACTATAAGTAAAGCTTTTATTGATTTGCTTAATTTTGTTCTATTAATATTCACTCATTCTCCTCCTAAAATTATAAATTTGTATTAAAACACACCTTCTGATTATATCAAATTATTATCAATTTTTAATAATCCATATTTTCCCTTGAATATTTTTTATAATTACAAAAACAAAAGTAGTGATTTTAAATTAAATAATCACTACTTGCTTTAATCTATATTTAGAATAATCCTGATATTACACCATTTTCATCAATATCTATTCTTTGTGCTGCTGGTACTTTAGGTAGTCCTGGCATTTTCATTATATCTCCTGTAAGAGCAACTATAAACCCTGCGCCTGCGCTTATATTTATTTTTCTCACTGTTATCCTAAAATTACTTGGTCTTCCCAGTTTTGAAGGATCATCACTTAATGAATACTGTGTTTTAGCCATACAAATTGGAAGATTTCCATATCCTAATTTTTCCAAATTAGCTATTTCTTTTTCAGCTTCTTTAGTAAAATCAACACCATCTGCTCCATATATTTTAGTTGCTATATCATTAATTTTTTCCTTTATAGTACACTCTAGTGAATAAGCATACTCAAAGTCATTTTCCATTTCACAAAGTCTAACAACTTCTTTGGCAAGGTCAATTCCACCTTCTCCGCCTTTTGACCAAACTTGTGATAGTGCTACATTTACACCTAATTCATTACACTTTTCTTTTATTAAATTAATTTCTTCCTCAGTATCTGTTGGGAATTCATTTATAGCAACAACTGCTGGCAATTTAAATACTTTTGTTATATTCTCAATGTGTTTTAATAAATTGGGAAGTCCTGCTTCTAAAGCTTTTAAATTACTTTCATTTAAGTTAGATTTATCTACACCACCATTGTATTTTAATGCTCTAACTGTAACTACTATTATTACTGCATCTGGTTTTATATCTGCCATTCTGCATTTTATATCTAAGAATTTCTCCGCTCCAAGATCTGCTCCAAATCCACCTTCTGTTACCACATAATCAGCAAAGTTCATTCCTATTTTTGTTGCTATTATTGAATTACAACCATGAGCTATATTTGCAAATGGTCCACCATGAACTATGGCTGGAGTTCCTTCTAAAGTTTGTACTAAATTGGGCTTTAGGGCATCTTTTAATAAAGCTGCCATTGCTCCATTTGCATTAAGTTCCTTTGCTCTTACTGGTAAATTTTCATAAGTATAACCTATAATTATATTTCCTAATTTTTCTTTTAAGTCTGATATATTATTAGCTAAACAAAATGCTGCCATAACTTCCGATGCCACTGTTATGTCAAATCCATCTTCTCTAACTATACCATCAACTTTTCTTCCCATACCACAAACAATATTTCTTAACTGTCTGTCGTTCATATCAACACATCTTCTCCAAGTTATAGTTCTTGGATCAATATTTAATTGATTTCCTTGATGAATATGATTATCTATCATAGCTGCTAATAAATTATTTGCTGCACCTATTGCATGAAAGTCACCTGTAAAATGTAAGTTTATATCTTCCATCGGTATAACTTGTGCATATCCACCACCAGCTGCTCCACCTTTTATTCCAAATACAGGGCCTAAAGATGGTTCTCTAAGAGCAACTATAGAATTTTTTCCTATCTTTTGTAATGCATCAGCCACACCAATTGTAGTTGTCGTCTTACCTTCTCCTGCTGGAGTTGGATTTATAGCTGTTGTTAAAATTAACTTAGCCTTTTTATCTCTTTTATGTGTTTTTAATAGATTATAGTCAATCTTAGCTTTATATTTTCCATAAAACTCTAAATCATCTTCAGTTAATCCTAACTTCTTACCAATTTCTCTAATATGTAGCGTTTTTGATTCCTGTGCTATTTCAATGTCTGATTTAAATGTCATATTATTCTTCCCTCCAATAATTACAATTATTATTTTATTATAACACAAAAAAGGTATAGAGTTTTTACCCTATACCTTTAAAAATTATCTAACAGATACTAATTTATCTTTTTCCTTTACATCACCTTTTTTAATAGTGTCCACATCTTCATAATTATCTGTATTTGTTATTATTATAGGTGTAATAGTTGGATATCCTGCTTTTTTAATTGCATCTATATCGAATTCAACTAGTAAATCTCCTGCTTTAACTTTTTCTCCTGCTTTAACATGAGTCTTAAAATATTCACCATTTAATTTTACTGTATCTAATCCTATATGTATTAACACTTCTGCTCCATCATCAGATGTTAATCCAATGGCATGTTTTGTATCAAATACTGTTGAAACAGTTCCATTTACAGGAGATACTGCTCTACCAACTGATGGCTCTATAGCAACACCTTTTCCTAATATACCTTCAGAAAATACACCATCTCCAACTTCTTCTAATGATACAGCCTTACCTTCTATTGGTGCTACTATTATACAAGCATCTTCACTTTTAGTTTCTTTTGTAGCTTCAACTTTATTTTCTTTTTTGTTTTCTACAACTAAATCTTCGTCAACATCTACCTTAGCTCCACTTGCTATAAAATCTTCTAAATTTGATTTTATAACTGTAACTCTAGGTCCATATATAACTTGTATTCCATTTCCTTTTATTATTACTCCTGCTGCTCCACTTGATTTTAATAAAGACTCGCTTACTTTAGAAGGATCTTTTACTGTGACACGAAGTCTTGTAGCACAACAGTCTAAATCACTTAAATTTTCATTTCCACCTAAACCTTTTAATATCATTGCTGATACTTGATTGTCTTGGTCTGATGAACTTCCATCTTTTTTAGCATTTACATCTGCTCTAGTATATAATTTAACTTCTTCTTCATCATCTCTTCCTGGAGTTTTAAAATCAAACTTTTTAATTAAGAATGAGAATAAGAAGTAATAAACTGCAAAGTATATTAATCCAACCCAAACTATATTTATCCAATGAGTTTTAGCATTTCCTTGCATAATTCCGAATAATGTTAAGTCTATTAATCCTCCAGAGAAAGTCATACCAACACCCACATTTAACATATGCATTAACATATACGCACATCCTGCAAATATTGAATGTATAACATATAATACTGGCGCAACAAATAAGAATGTAAATTCTAATGGTTCTGTTATACCTGTTAACATTGCTGTTAATGCTGCTGATAATAATAATCCTCCAGCTACTTTACGTTTTTCTGGTTTAGCACATTTATACATTGCAAGTGCTGCTCCTGGTAAACCAAATATCATTAATGGGAATTTACCAGCCATAAATCTAGTAGCACTTACACTAAATTCAGTTATTCCTGGAGTTGCAAGTTCTGCAAAGAATATATTTTGAGCACCTTCTACAAGTTGCCCTCCAACCATAGCAGTTCCACCAACAGCTGTTTGCCAGAATGGTAGATAGAATACATGGTGAAGACCAAATGGTATTAATGCTCTTTCCATAAATCCATATAGCCAAGTTCCTGCATATCCTGAAGTTTGAACAAGATCACCTACTGAATATATAAATCCTTGTATTGGTTGCCATATATAAAACATCGCTATACCAACAAATAAATAAGTTATTGCAGATATAATTGGAACAAATCTAGTTCCACCAAAAAATGATAAAACTTGTGGTAATTCAATTTTATAAAAACGGTTATGTAGCGCTGCTACTCCAAGTCCAACTATCATACCTCCAAAAACACCCATTTGAAGAGATGTTATACCTAATACATCTGCTGTTGATCCAGAAAGCATTGATTCTGCACCACCATTAATATTTATCATAGCCCCTATAGATGCATGCATTATTAAGAATGCTATAGCTCCAGATAAAGCAGCAACATCTTTTTCTTTTTTAGCCATACCAATTGCAACACCCATTGCAAATAATAATGGTAAATTGGCAAATACTATATTCCCAGCATCATTTAATACAGATAAAAATGCATTCATTGGTGTTCCAGGTCCCATAAGTCCCATTAATCCATATGCATTTAACATTGTTTCATTTGTAAATGATCCACCAATTCCTAAAAACAAACCAGCTACTGGTAAAATAGCAATAGGTAGCATGAATGATCTACCTACACGTTGTAAAACGCCAAATATTTTGTCCTTCATTAATCTAATTCCTCTCCCTCTTGTAATATTTTATAAATCCACAAATTTTCTTAACTTTGTAAATATATTTCTTTATTTCTATAAAATACTAACACAGCTTAAATACTAGTGTCAACTATTTTATGCAACCGTTTGCACTATTAATTTTCATATTTATATATATTTTTTTTTATGGTTTTTTCGCTAAAAAAATTTTTATAAATCTTAAGTTTTATAGAAACTTTTCATATATTATTTTAATTTTTATTAGATAAAATGTCTAGTAAATCTTCCATTTCATCATAAGGCATTTTACTTAACCCCATTAAGTTATATAATAAAGTTCCTATTCCTTGAACTTTTACTTTTGAAGGATTTATTTGAACTATATCAAGAACTAATTTTCCACTTCCATTTAAAATTGATTTTTGAATCATATCTAGTGTATCTTGTAAAACGCCTAATAACCTATAATTTTCAATACCTGTTTTTGTATAATCTTCTCTTTTCAATATTGGAACTTGAATCATTTGAGATATAATATACATATTTATTAATTTAATTTGACAATAAGATAAACTCCTAGATATTTTAATCAGTCTATTAGATTCATCTCTATCTAAATTTTCTTTAAATATTAAATTTCCCAGTAAATATCCATAATATTTCAATTTATTTTCTTCGTGTTCATTTTTTGCATTTATTACTATTCCATCCATAAACTCTTCTATCAATAATTTATTTTCATTGTTTATAATAATAAAATTTTCTTCTTTAATATTCATATTTTTATCAATATTTTCTTTTATTATTTTTAATGAAAAATATAAAGTAACTAATATTTTTTTACTTTCTTTTTTAGAATATACATGCTCACGTATTTCATCAATAAATTCTTCATATAATCTTTCTAATTCTTTACCATATTTTTTGCCATCTAAAACTTTTAACAATTCTTTTATATTGTCTATTAATTCACATTGTGATTCAAATAAATATTTAACATCTAAATTTCCCATAATATTTCTCCCCCTTTAATAATTATTTAACATTTATTCCCATTTTAATTATATCAAAATATTATAGTTTTATTAATTCATTCTAAAAAACTTCCTAAAATTATATAATTTCAGGAAGTTTTTTTTTGTAATCTTTATTAATATCATCTATAAATGATAAATTACTATCTAATTCTCTTGGCATTTTCTTTTCTAACATGTCATTTTGTAACATTTCTATAAATTTATATACTAATTCTGGATCAAAATGACTCCCTGCACATTTTTCCAATTCCCCAATTGCTTGTTTGTAGTCCTTCCTTATATTATAAGGTCTCTTTGATGTCATAGCATCAAAACTATCAATTATAGTTAGTATTCTTGCAAGATAAGGAATATCATCACCTTTTAATTTAGATGGATATCCTGTACCATCATATTTTTCATGATGATATTTTATCAAAGGAATTACATCAGCAAACTCTTTTATACTACTTACTAAATCTGAACCTAAAGTTGGATGTTGTCTTAATATATTAAATTCGCTTTCAGATAATTTTTCTCTTTTTGTTAAGAGTTCTTTTGATATTTCTAGTTTTCCTATATCATGTAAATATGCTCCTAAAAGCAACTCTTTTTTATCTTTATCTTTCATTTGTAAATATGTTGCAAATTTCTTAGCATAAATAACTACTCTTTCTGAGTGTCCATAAGTATATTTATCCTTCATATTTATATTATTTAACATATTTGCCACTGATTCTAAAGATTTTTTATCAATACTAGGATCAATTTCATCTAATATATTATAATATCTCTCAACCCTATTTTTATCAAAAGATTTTGCCCTATACAATGCATTATCTGCCAATTCTATTAACTCTTTTTTAGTTTTTGCAACTTTTGGATATGTTGACACACCTATGGAAAGTGTTATATGCTTATTCGGTTGGTGTTCTTGACCTATAAAATAAGTGTTTTGTATATTTTGACGAATTAACTCTCCTAAATTTAATGCTATATCTTCACTTTGATTGTATAATATTACTGCAAATTCTTCACCACCATAGCGAGTTACTATACCTAAATCTCCAACTGTATTCCTCAAAACCTCACCTAGTCTAGTTAAGAGCCAGTCTCCTCTTTGATGACCATTTACATCATTATAATTTTTAAAATTATCAATATCCATAAATAATAAAGATACTTCTTTATTTTCTTTTTTAGAATTTCTAATATATGAACCTAATATATCTTGAAAACTTCTATGATTAAATAATCCTGTCAATCCATCTTTTACAGCAAGTTCTTTTAACTTTAAATTATAGTCATTTTCTATATTTATATATAGAGATAATATAAATGACGTAATCATTAAGGAACTTACTAATATAATATCTCCTTCAAAATTACGTATTATATCAAAATTTTTAGATAAACTTAGATAATCAAATTCAACTAAGTTAAATCCTAATATTATCAAACATACTACAATATTTATCCAAAAACTTACTTCTCTTTTATATTGTATAGATACAATTAAAACAATAATGCTACCTATATATTTGAAGGAACTATTTGATCCTCCTGTGTTTGACATTAATATAATAAATAAACCTAAAATCACAATCATTTCCATAATATTATAAATTATAGGCATATTAAAAAAACTTTTTTCCATATCTCCATATATCATTTTTGAACAAAATACCATAAAGGGTACTATACAACATGCAATAATAATTACAAAGACAATATTACCTTTATTCAAAGTCACATTATAGTAACTTATAATATTAAAACTTGCTAATATAATATATAAAAATTTCAATCCTACTAAAATTTCTAGTATTTTTAATTTTCTTTCATGATCAAATTTATTCATATTCATTCCCCTATATATCTAATATAAGAATATAGCACAGTAAAAGAATCATAAGAATGATTCTTATGATTCTTTTTGCCTACTACTCTTCTCTTAAAGATTTTGGAACTTCTGGCTCAAAGAAAAATCCAAAACAGCATGTACTTGTATTCTTTGCAACTCTAGTAAAAAATTTTGCTAAAAATCTCATTATTCATATCTCCCTTATAATAATTATATATATATCAACATAAATTTGTTAATATCTTAATTTAAATTTTAAGTTTTAATAAAACTTTATCTAAAAATAAAATAAAATCACTACCTGCAAGTGTTAATGATAAAGTTTGCATATATAAACCTAATATTATATATAATACCCAAAAATTTAGCATCATATATATATTAAATAAATTTAATAACATATTTGCAATAAATATTACTACTAATATAAAATATATAAAAAATGATTTCCTTCTTAATATTTTTCTAGTTTTTTCTTTGTTTAATGGCTTATTTTCTGAAGGTACAGGACATTTTTTGTATAAAATAAAAAATGAATGAACTAACATTATTACACATATGATATAATTCAATTCCCATTTAACATTTATCATATACTTTCCTATTAATACAAATATATATGAAACTATTATTCCTGTTACTAAGCACCTATTAGGACTGGAACAGTGTACTCCTCCGGAGTATCGTTTTAATATTGTACCAATCAAAGTAATCGTTACTATTTCATATAATGTATTAGTTAAAATCCCAAATAAAATTGTAAATAAGAATGCCATACTTATATGTAAAACCGCAAAAACACCATATTTTAAAATTTCAAACTCATCACTTGATTCGTCTTTAGTATCACATAAATAAAAAGCTATTTTGCTAGAAATATTTTCAGTTAAATTCTCCATTTTGTTTAACCTCATTTTTCACCTTAAATTTTTGCGTAACAAATTCCATTGCAATAGCTAATATTACAAGTATAATTAAAGATGGTAAAGTATAAATAGCACCCATTACGCTATAATTTTCAAGTAATATATGTTCAGGAACAGAAAATACTCCTGTTATTAATTTTATATAGATAAGTTCACTAGCAAATAAACATAAAAATAATTTACATAAAGCTATTATGCAATCAATAAAATTACTTTCTGATAAGCCAATTAACATAAATAGTAAAAGGGCCATTCCTATAATCGTATGTATTCCAAAACTAATTGGAAGCATTCTTACAAATGAAATCATTAAACCTAAAATTAAAGTTTTTTTTAATATAGTTTTAGATGATATTTTTAAATTTAAAAAATTGCATCCTAACATTAACAATATTGCACATTCAGGAAAACTTCTAACTAAAATGTACCCCCATGATGTATGTAACATATTTCTCTCCTTTATTTTAAATATCTCTATAAAATTGTAACACATTTATGAAATATTTCTACATAATTTGTCATTTTTTTTATTTGAAATATTTTTTATAGTGCATTTCTAACCATAGGTTTATTTTATTTATATTTATTTATAAGGAGTATCAGCTATAAGTATAAAAAATTTATATTATTATACAAAATTCGTTTTATATAATTACATTATTTACATGAATATTATTATTGATTTATAGCAAATCATATAATTAATAGCATATGGGAGGTAGACAAATGGACTATTTACATCTTAGCAATGACGAACTAATAGAAAGCTTTGAAAGTGCCAGTCCTTGGTTTGTCGGTTTATATATGGAAACTTTTTTAAATAATTTAAGTTTTCTATGTAACAGACAATCAAAAAATGAATTTACATACGATATTCATAGGTATGATCCTATTTTAATTGATGAAAATTTGTTAGATATTTATAATAGGGTTGAATCTTTATTAAGAATTATTAAGGGAAACAGAGTTATAGATGCGCTAAAAATGGTTATTGAATATGATACTGATACAATTTATGATATATATGCCCAGCAAGAGGCTATTTATTTATTATCCCTAATTAATAAAGGTAAAATTCTCTTGCCTGAATTTAATTAAAAAATATAATGCTCTTAATAAAAAAAATTATTAAGAGCATTATATTTAAGTATATTTTAATGATGCAAAGAAATCTTCATACCAATCAGACCATTCATCCATAGGATAAACTGCACCTCCATTACAACTTTTAAGCATATTATCTGAATATTCTTCACCCATTGCAAAAAGTTCTCCTACTGTCATATCATAACCTATAGCTGTGGCAACTTTGCAAAATTCCTCCATTGAATCTTGTGCTTTTCTTGTTTCCAGAAATTTAGATTTAATTTCTGGATTACGTCTAGCCTCTTCAAGAATTTTTGATAATTTTTCATTCATAGTAGCCACCCCCACTTAATTTAAATATAATTTTCATTTAAATAATTGTCAAACTATAATTACTACATAAGTGGCGCAAATACCCTAAGTATTGCTTGCCATAAAGAGCTTGTTTTTCCATCCTTAATATCTTCTTTGGTAAATTCCGTACTTCTTGAAATAGTATCTATAACATCTTTCTTTATATCATTTATACATTTACATTTATACATATATACTCCACACTCAAAGTGTAAGTATAAACTTCTATAGTCCATATTTATAGTACCAACTGTTGCTATTTCATCATCACATATAAATACTTTTGCATGAATGAAACCTGGTGTATATTCATAAATCTTAACACCTGCATTTATTAATTGAGGATAATAAGACCTTGTAAGTTTAAATACTGTTTTCTTATCCGGTATTCCTGGTGTTACAATTCTAATATCCACACCTTTTTTAGCTGCTAGACAAAGAGCTGTCATCATTTCATTATCAATAATTAAATATGGCGTAAATATATACACATAATCTTTTGCACTGTTGATTATATTTAAATATACATTTTCACCTACAACTTCTTCATCTAAAGGTGAATCTCCATATGGTTGTACATATCCATCACTTAAAGTCGTTTCAAGTTGATGAACTTCTGGTTTGTATATGGAAAAATCATCATCCGTTTGTCTATTGGAGTTCCACATTTCTAAAAACATCATAGTTAAATTCCATACTCCGTCTCCTTTTAACATAACTCCTGTGTCTTTCCAATTACCAAATCTTTTTTTTACATTTATATATTCATCGGCTAAATTTATTCCACCAGTAAATCCTGTATGTCCATCTATTACTGTAATCTTTCTGTGGTCTCTATTATTCATAGCTAGGGATAATAAAGGCTTAAATGGATTAAACGCTATACATTTTATTCCTTTTTTCTCTAAAATTTTATCATATCCATAAGGAAGAAGAGAAATACATCCCATATCATCATACATAAGCCTTACATCAAGACCTTCTTTTGCTTTTTCTTCTAATATTTCTAATATTCCATTCCACATTTGTCCTTCTTCAATTATGAAATATTCCATGAATATATATTTTTTTGCTTTTTTTAATTCCTTAATTAAATCAGCATAATTATCTTCTCCTATGCTATAATACTTAACTTCTGTATTTTTATACATTGGATAACCTGCTGCAGTATTTATATAATTCATATGACCATAGACAGACTTATTTTTTTCACTAATTTCTTTTGAAATTTGTCTATTTTGTTTTAAATATTTGCTAGTTCTTTCATGTACTTTTTCTAAGCAAATCCTCATATTTTTAGATGGTTTTTTATTTCCTAATATAAGATAAAGAACGCCACCTGCTATATTAAAAATTAATATAGGTATAATCCATGCTAATTTATAAGCAGGATTATCACTTTTATTTATAATCCATAATACTACTAATGCACTTATTAATGTACCTATCATTGATACTAATGCCGAGTAATGAGTAAACTTTATTAAGAAAAATAAAAATACACCAAATTGAATAGCTATCATTAATCCTACAATTACTATTCTACTAAATAAAAATCTTAATATTTTCATTAAATTTCTCCCTTCAAAATCTATATAATTAATATATTTTTACAATTATATCATAATATTTATAAAATCTATTAAAACTCAAGAATTAATATCCTTGAGTTTATTATATCTAAATTAAATTGTCATCTTTTAATAAATTGTATAGTGTTGGATTAAAATTAAATTCTTTCTTTAAGTCTTCAACTTGTTTCAAAGATTTTTCTTTTTTGTCTTTAGATAAGTTTGATTTTGATGCTCTTATTAAGATATTTTTTGGAGAATGTGATATGTCTATAAATTCTAATAATTGAGTTTTATATCCAGCACATTCTAATAAATTCCCTCTTACAGAATCTGTCATAAGAGCTGCTACTCTTTCTTGAATTATACCATATTTAGTTAATATGTCTAAATTTTCAGCTTTCATTTGATGATTAAACTCATGTTGACAACATGGAACTGAGAATATCATTTTTGCATTCCATTTAATTGCATTATATAAGGCATAGTCTGTTGCCGTATCACATGCATGCAGAGTTATTACCATATCAACCTTGTTGTTGTATTTAAATCCATTTATATCTCCAAGTTCAAAATGTAAATTGTCAAATTTATATTTCTTAGCTATTTCATTACATTTATTTATTACATCTTCTTTTAAATCTAGTCCTATCATTTTAACATTAATCTTTTTAATTTCTACAAAATAGTAGTAAAGCACAAATGTTAAATAAGATTTACCACATCCAAAATCTAATATTGTAAGTTCTTCATAATTATTTTTCTTTATTTCATCATCAATTATTTCTATAAATCTGTTTATTTGTTTATATTTATCATATTTAGAATTTACAACTTTACCTTCCTTTGTAAATACACCTAAATCTATAAGAGGTTGTATTAACATTCCTTCTTTAAGAATATAATTCTTTTCTTTATTATGCCCTTTATTAACTACTTTTTGATTATTACTTTTTTTCTTTCCTAAAAATACTTTTCCTTTCTTAGAAATTTTCACATTATAAGTAGCATCTGTAGACCACGCATCCAATTGTTTAAATTCTTCTTTCATAAATTCAAGAATTTTATCTTTTAATTCATCTATTTCAATGTTTTCATGAAATACTTGTTTATCTGTAAACTTTTCGATTTGATAATATTCTTTTTTATTTTTTTCTTTTAATTGAATTCCTACTTTATTGTATTTAAACTCTTTATTTTTCTTATTACTTATAACTACTTTTATAATTTCATCATTACATATTTCGTCAATTACTTTAATTACATCTTCCATTTATATCACCTATCATATATTTTCTTGTTTGCATTACTTATTATACCATTAAGTATTATTATTTAATAAATTTTTTTATATACTACTCAAATATACTAAATTAGATAAAATTATTTTTTAATATGTTATAACTTTTACTTGAATTGAATATGGTGTCTATTTTTTATATCTACAAAAAAATAGATAAGTTTGTATATACAAACTTATCTATTTTTATTCATTTTCATTTAATAAACATACTAATTTTTTATTTATTAAATCCACATCTACTTGCGTAATATTTTCAATAGCTTTTCTTTTCAATGAACTCAAACTTAATCCTATTTTAGTCTGAATATTACTGTCTTTTTCATTATCCATCACTAAACTAAAAAATTCACTTAAAGAATATATTTTAAATTTTTCTATATTTCGTTCTCTAGCCATAGTTTCAAAAAGAGCAATAATAATATCTTGATAAGTATCTTCTTTACCTAGATTTAAATATTTAGATATATTAGGTAATATAAACTCAAATAACATTCTTTTCGGTGGAATATTTTCTAAACCCATACTTTTACCTATATCTAAAATAAATTCATCTGGTAGTTCTAATAATTTATTAAATATGATTTTTTCATCTACAGGCTCTATATAATATTCTCTACCTTTTAAATTTCTGATTACTCTAATAGCATCATAATATCCTAGCTTGATATTTCTATGAGCCAAATTTTTAGTAAAAATAAAAGTTCCACCTAGATCCATAGATGGTTGAATTTCTGTAATATTTATATCATCATTAATATGTTTTAATTTTTTTGTAGTATTAAGCCTAATGGCAATTATCTTATCATAATTTTTCTTAGTTAATAAATTTACAGGACAGTTATCATATATACCTCCGTCCAAATATGTTTTTCCATCAAGGGGATCCATTTTTAATCCTGGATATCTAGCACTTGCCATTATATAGTCTTTTAATTTTCCCTTAGGTATATCCTCTTTAAATAATTCTATAGGACTAAGTGATCCTAATTCAACTGTCACAAGACCAAAATCCATGCTACTTTTTCTAAGCTTATCCTCGTCTACTAAATCATCTACAACTTTTCTTAAGTTTTCACTATCTATTCCCCTATTTGATATGATTTTTTTTGCTTCACTCGAGAAATAAGAAATTGTTTTTAGATTAATATTTCTCGTCAACACATTTGCTATGTGCCTATCTTCTATATCAAATAATTGTTTTGGGCTTATATTGCACCACATTTCAAAACATTTTTCAAAATCACCTTGAGCAATCATAGCTGCATTAAATGCTCCTATAGACGTCCCAACTACTCCATCTATTTCATATCCTTCTTCTAATAAGGCTTTAATAGCTCCTACATGAAAAGCTCCTCTTGCTCCTCCGCCTTCTAAAGCTACCCCTAACATATGTAATTATCATCCCCCAATTAAAAGTTTTTTCTTAATTAATATTATAGCAACTTATTTGATTTATAAGTATTTAACACAAAAATTCACTTCGTTCATATTGCAACGACTTCGTCCATTGCTAAATTTAATAAGTAAGGAATAATATTAATTTGTTTTCTTTTAATGTTTCTTTAACATTGATAATTCTTTGATTTGTTGATCCTCTTAAAGTAAGTGAGATATTTTTTTTATCTTCTTCAAATTTTCCATCTACTAAAACATCTATATATTTAAGCACTTCTCTTTGAAGTTCATTAAAGTTTTCCCATGTATAGCCTGTCCAGATATATATTTTTTTCTCTGGGTATTTTTCTTTAAATATTTTACAAACTTGTAAAACACCTTCAACATTCTCATCACAAAGAGGTTCTCCACCTAAAATAGATAAATCTCTTTTTACATTATGCTTATCAATATTTTCAATAATATAATTTAATTTTTCTTCAGTAAATTCTTCACCATCTGTAAAACTCCAAGTTTCTCCATTAAAACATCCTTTGCAGTGATGAGGGCAACCTTGAGTCCAAAGAGACATGGTTATTCCAAATCCATTTGCTATGTCATTATCTTTAATTCTGTTAATTCTCATTTTATCATGCTCCTTTTATCACATGGCTTTTGTAATTAAAATTATTTATTCTTTTTTTCGTAAGGCATCATACAGCACATATCTCCTTCTGGACATGGTCCAAATTGACAAGATGCTCCTAAACTTTTTGCAAGTAATGGACTTACTTTTTCTATTTCTTCAACCATTGTCCATGCTAGCTGATTAATTTCTTCTTGCGCTCTTCTACAACATCTGTGATGACAGAAGTTAATTAAACTTCTTAAGTTCATTGTGCATATTATTTTTGTCTCACAAGCATTAGGGAATATATATCTAGCATTTTCTATTGCTTTTTTCTCTAATGTTGAACATAATCTCTTATAACTATTTCTTAATGACTCTACAAACTTATCAGCAGATTTATTTTCTTCTTTCCAAGAAATAAATTCTTCTTTTGATATTTTACATTTTTTTAATTGAATATCCACAACTTTTCCATAAACTTCTTCATTATAAACATAGTCATAAATTAATTTATCTACTATTTCATCATATAGCTTTTGACTATCTTCCATATGTTTTTTATAGCTTTCTTCTAATACTTTATTATTTTTTATATCTTGTGGTATAACATATTCAAATTGAGTTTCTTTAACATACCTTTGAGATTGTTGGCTATAAGAAGCTATTCTATGTCTAACTAATTGATGCGTTAAACTTCTAGATACACCTTCTATACCAAATGTAAAACTTGTATGCTCTAATACACTTCCATGACCTATAGAAGTTATCATGTTTACAAATCTTTCTATACTTTCATCTGTTTGTTTTTCCATCAAATCATCTATATTTGATGGTGAATAACAAAGCTTACCTGCTGTTGCTATTACAAGTTCTGGATTCATTGTATGTGATATAAGCTTCACTTTTAATTTAGTTTCCATAATTATTTCCCTTCCTTTTTCTCTTGAATTTCTATCGTTTGTTCTATTAATTCAATTACTGTCATTTGTCCAACTCCATTTGGTACAGGAGTTAAATTGCAGTTTTTATCATTTACTAATACATCATAATCTTCTTTTGAAACATCTCCGCACATTTTTCCAAATTCATTAAAATTAATAGATACATCTATAATTGTAGTATTATCAGAAAAATCATCAACTCCTAAAAAGTTTGCTTTTCCTACAGCCGTTACAACTATATCTGATAATTTTATTTTTTCTTTTAAATTTTTAGTTTTGCTATGTGCTATAGTCACTGTAGCATTTTCTTTTAAAAATAATTGTGAAAGTGGTTTTCCAACTATATTTGAACGATTTATAATTAGTACATCTTGCCCTTCAATGTCTATATTAAACTCTTTTAAAAGAGTTATTATTCCCCTTGGAGTACATGCTACATTCCCATCAAGCCCAAGAGATAATTTACCCATATTTCCTATGGTAAAACCATCAACATCTTTTTCATCTTTAATAAGATTTGTTAAATAATCTTCATCTAAATGTTTTGGTATTGGAAGTTGTAATAATACTCCTGTTACATTGTCGTCATTATTTAAATCTAAAATTGTTTTTTGAACAGTATCTTGTGTTACATTTTCATCTAAGTGAATTATTTTTGACTCAATTCCAACTTCTTCACATCTTTTTATTTTATTTGCAACATATTTTCCACTTGCAAAGTCTTCTCCGACCCTAATTATAACTAAAGAAGGCTTTTTATCTAATTTTTTTACTCTATTTTTTAATTCGTCTATTTTTTTTACAACTAATTGTCTTGCATCTAATAATGTCATATTTTACCTTCTTTCTTTGTTTTATACATATTAGAAAAGGTGCATGAGCACCTTTTTATTTTTTAGTAAATTTTATAAATGTAAAACTCTTTGTCCTATTTCTTGTGTACGACCTTTACCCCACATATTAGAGCCTATATATCCACAAGTTCTTCTCATTACTTGCATTTCATCTTTATTTTTATTTCCGCAATTTGGACAATACCACTCTAAATTATCATCAAGTTTTATTTCTCCAGTATAATCACATTTGAAACAAACATCAGGCTTAGTATTTATTTCAGCATATTGTATATTGTGATAAATGTAGTTTATTATTTGTTCCACTGCTTGTAAATTTTTACTCATATCAGGAACTTCCACATAACTTATACATCCACCTAAACTTATATCATGGAATTGACTTTCAAATTTTAATTTAGAGAAAGCATCTATTTCTTCAGAAACATGAACATGATATGAATTTGTATAATACATTCTATCTGTTACATTCTCAATTTCTCCAAATTTTTGTTTGTCTATTCTACAGAATCTTGAAGTTAAACTTTCTCCTGGAGTTCCGTAAAGACCAAATCCTAATCCTGTTTCTTTTTTCCACTCACTACATTTTTCATTTAGGTGATTCATTACCTCAAGGGCAAATTTTTCACCTTCTTTAGTTGTATGAGATACTCCTAGCATTGCTTGAGTCATTTCATATACACCAACATATCCTAAAGATAATGTTGAGTATCCATTTTCTAGTAGAGAATCTATTTTCTCTCCTTTTTCAAGTCTTGCTATACCACCATGTTGCCAATGTATTGGAGATATATCAGAAGAAGTTCCTTTTAATAAGTTATGTCTAACCATTAAAGCCTCTCTACAAAGGTCTAATCTTTCATCCAATATTTTCCAGAATTTATTCATATCTTTTTCTGCAGATAAAGCTACTTGTACTAAATTAAGACTTATTACCTTTTATACCGTTTCTTTCGAAATACTTTAACACTTCTTTTTGAAGTCGGTCTAGAATATTCCTTATACCTATCTTATTGGGAATTCATTTATTCCTAGTTCTTCAACTAAATCAGTATATAATTTTCCATTATTAATTCCACTTACTGTTTTCCTTCCTATACCTACAATATTTCCTATTTTTGAATAAGTATAGTCTGGATTATGTTTTAGTAGTTCAACTACTTTTTTTATTTTCTCTATAGAAACTCTTGGCTTTGAATTAATAGGTACATATATAGGATAACTATCATCTTCTAAAAATCTATATATAATACCTTGATTTATGTTGCTTATATTAGTAATACTTACATTATATTCTTTAGCAATATCCGTTAAACTCATTTTATTTTTAAGTTTTGCATATATATCATATACTTCATTTTCAGTTAACTTATTTTTATTAGCAGAGTTATCTCTTATTGGATATTCTTCATCACAAAAATACCATGTTGCACCATTATTTATATCACTCACTATATCTCTTGAAACATTAAATATTCTTGCAATTTCAACAAAAGTTTTCTCTTTATCGTATTTAATAGAATTAATTATAGCTCTTACATTTTCTTTGCCTATTACTGATTTTACAGTAAAATTCCCACCTTTTGTAAGATTATATCCATATTTACTATTATTAGATTTATATTTTTCTATATACTCTACCTCTTTTTTATTTAAATCTTCTAAACTTATATCAATTTCTAAAATTTGAAATGTAAAGTTTTCTATTCCAAACCTTCTAATATCTCTATATAAATATGATTCATTACTTGAATTATTAATTTCTCCATAATGATCTAACCATCTTTTAATAGGTGGATTTTGAACCGTTTGGCCTATATATACTTTTTTAGTTACTAGACATTCTATTTTATAAATACTTCCTGTTCTCATATTATTACCTCATGTTTATCATATCCTATCAGAAGGAAGTTTATACATGAGTTAAGGAAGTTTTAATTTGTAGGTATCTCTTATTATATTCGTTGAACGTCTCTCATGCCTAATCGGTTTAGAGATTTCGCTGCTAATTGCCCATTGTTCATATAAACTGTGTTACCACTTTTTATATATCCTATTTATTTTTTCTGCTCTCGCAACCATTACATTTATTGTTTCCAATTCTGATTTGGTTAAATAGGCTTTAGGGGTTTCTAGCAATTTAAAGAGTTTTCCATTACTCCTTACGAAGCAAGGGGGCATAATAACTGTCTACCCTGGTTAAATCTTCCATACCATTTATAGTTTCCATTTTCATCTTTCCAGTTGCTAAGATGAGATCTACAACCCATTGGCGGGAAAGTTTCCCCATCATAATTTTTTCTCATCATTTTTGCACTTTGATAATCAGGAACTAATCTTTTTGTATTACATTTTGCTGCTAATTTAGTAATGTAATCATATTTTCCACCTTCTAAGCAGTTATGCTCATCAAGAAGGTAAACTAATTTAGGGAATTCTTCTCCTATTACTTGACCTTTGTAGTTTTTCATTCCTTCTAGTCTTTGTACTATCATTTCCTCACAGATTAAAGCCATTTCTTTTTCATATTCATGACCGTCTTCTATTTCTAAGTAAATTGTACAAAACGGTGATTGACCATTACTTGTGTGAAGAGTTGATAACTGATATCTTATAGTTTGTATACCAGATTTTAATTCTTCCATCATTCTCTCTTGAGCTAACTCTGTAGCCATTTCAAGAGAATATTTTTCTTTATATTTATTTAAATATTTATTATATGATACCCTTAAAAATGGTGCTATATGTTTTATTGTTATTGTATTTCCACCATATTGAGCACTAGCTATTTGTGCTATAATTTGAGTAACTATAGTACAAGCTGTTCCAAAAGATTTTGGTGACTCAACTAATTTATTATTAATAACTGTTCCATTATTTAACATATCTTCTAAGTTAATTAACATACAGTTGTGAATTGGTTGCATTGCATAGTCCATATCATGATAATGAAGAACACCTTCGTCATGTGCATGCACTATATGAGCAGGTATTAATTTTCTTCTAGACATATCCTTAGATACTTCTCCTGCTACTAAATCCCTTTGAGTAGATGCTAAAATTCCATTTTTATTTGAATTTTCATTTAATACATCTTCATTACTTCTATCTAATAATCCAATTATACTATCATCAGTAGTATTTACTTCTCTTTTAAATGATTGTACTGCTCTATATCCTTCATAAGCTTTAGCAGTTAAATTTTGTTTATAATCTATTAATTTTGTATATACTATTTCTTCTACTTGATAAACTGTAGGTGTATTAGTTCTTTTCATATAAATTGATTCTATATCTAAGGCAATGTCCTTAGCTATTTCTGGTATATATACTCCACTTCCATATTTCATAGATTTTAATATGGCATTTTCTATCTTATTTTTATCGAATTTTACTGTTTTCCCATCTCTTTTGATTATGTTTAATTCTTGTATCATAAGCAACTCCTTTTCCTAATACTATCTATCCTATCAATATCTATATCAAAAATTTTTTAAATTTTTTTATGTATTCTATTGACTTTTTTAGAAGTTATATACCTTAATTTTTATGTGAAACACTATATATAGTAATCACCTTGTATATTCTATACTACATATGGTACTTAATCAAGTAATTTATTTTTCTTTTTGAAAGTTTATTTTTGTCAATACTTTGTTAAATTTTACTTTAGTATTTATAATGTAGGAATAGTAATGCATTGGTTTTTTTTTATATTTTTTTACATAATTTTACATAATCCTATTATTTTTCATTGATTATTTTTCTAACTTTTTTATGTATTGTAAATAAAAAAAGAAATATGAAAATATCTAACATATTTTCATATTTCTTTTTTCTTATTTAAATTTTATTTCTATTTTATCTATTTTAGGCTCTAATTTTATACATTGAACTTTTGCTTTTTCAAACATATATTTTGACGCCTTTGTAGAATCTGTCTCAGCATATTTATCATCTATATAATATACTTTTTTTATTCCTGACTGAATTATATTTCTTGCGCAATCATGACAAGGGAATAAATTAACGTATATACTGCATCCTTCTAAAGATTTTCCTCTAGCATTTAATATGGCATTTTGTTCTGCATGAACAACATAAGGATATTTAGTTTTTAAAAATTCCCCTTCTCTCTCCCAAGGGAAATCTTCATCACTACATCCATTAACAAATCCATTATAACCTATCGATACTATTCTATTGTTATTATCTACTATGCAAGCTCCTACTTGAGTTGAAGGGTCTTTACTCCTCATACCTGATAGTAAAGATATTCCCATAAAATAATCATCCCATGATATGTAATCTGTTCTTTTCATTTAATCCTCCTTCATATATTTATCCGATTGTTTTATATTGTATTTTTTATAATATATCATTTAATTTATACTTTTTAAATATTTATTTTTAATTTTAGCATGAACTCTTTAAAATATTATTGATTATTTTTTTCATTTCCAAAAAGTAATCAATGGATTTTCTTACTTCGTTGATTTTACAATAATAATCATATACACTAAAAATAGGATGTTTTATTTTTTAATGAATAATATATCTACATATTAAGGGGGAAAAAAAATTGAAAAAATTAGTTGTTAAAGACAAATCTCTATGTCAAGCTTGTTTAACTTGTGAACTTGCTTGTTCTGAAGCCTTTTATAAAAAAGATGGCTTCTCTTGTATATCTATTGGAGTTAATAAAAAGGGTGCTTTAGATGTAAAAGCTTGTAATCAATGTGGTGTTTGTGCTAAAAAATGTCCTGAAGAAGCAATATCTAAAAATGCTAAAGGTATATATACAATAGATAAGAAAAAGTGTACAGGTTGTTTAACTTGTGTAGAGTCATGTCCAAAGGGAATAATTGTTAAATCTGAAGATAAACCATCTCCATCTAAATGTATAGCTTGTGGAATTTGTGTTAAATCATGCCCACAAGAAATACTTGAAATAGTTGAAGTGGCTGATTAATTTAAATTTTATTTTTAAATGTTAAGGATGTAGCTTTTAGTTGCATCCTTTTTCTTTTAAAAAATTTTATTTTTTGTTTAATATTTGGCAAATTATTCGATTTATTCTTTATTCTTCTTACCATATTTTTAATTTTTTTTAACATACTATTAATGAGAAGTATCTTAAGGAGGTATATTATGACTAATAAAAATAATGATGCCTATAGAAATCAACCTCAATTTAAAACTAATCAATCTCTAAACAAAGATATCACTCCTGATGTCCCTACATTCAACTCTAACGCAATGGATAATGAAGGATTTATGCCTTTAAATAGTTGTTCTGGCGGTTGTGGTTGTAAAGGACATGATGAAAAAGCACACAAAAAAGACTCTAATCACAAATGCTGCCATGACAAATATAGCGATGATCATAAACATGAAGAATGTAATTGTGGTCATAAATAATTAAATATCATTCCCTTCAAAACTTTGCTTCAAAAGTTAATTATTAAAAGCCGAGGTTTTATCTTCATAAAACCTCGGCTTTTTCTTTTTATCCATTATATATACTTTTTAATAATTTTATTTCTTTAGCATATCCATCTAATTCATTTGGTGTTTCCAGTAAGAAAGGTAGATGTTTAAGCTTTGGGTGATTTATTATTCTAGTTATAGCTTCTAATCCTATATTTCCTTCACCTATTTTAGCATGTCTATCTTTATGACTTCCACAAATATTTAAACTGTCGTTTAAGTGAATTGCTTTTAGTCTATCTAATCCTAAAACTCTATCAAATTCTTCTAATACACCATCTAAATCATTAACTATATCATATCCAGCATCATATACATGACAAGTATCTAAACATATACCGATTTTGTCTCCTAGTTCAACCTTATCTATTATAGCTCTTAATTCTTCAAAGTTTCTCCCTATTTCAGTTCCTTTTCCTGCCATAGTTTCAAGTAAAACTGTAGTAGTATGTTCTGGTGTTAAAGTTTGATTTATCATATCTGCTATATATTGAATTCCAACTTCCACACCTTGTTTCACATGACTTCCTGGATGGAAATTATATAAATTTCCAGGTACTTTTTCTAATCTTGCTAAATCATCTGCAAAAGTTTGTATGGCAAACTCTCTTTTGCTTTCATCTGCTGCACAAGCATTTAATGTATATGGCGCATGAGCTAATAATTTAGCAAATTTATTTTCTTTAGCTAATTGTAAGAAAGCTTCTATGTCTTTTTCATCTAAATCTTTTGCTTTTCCTCCCCTAGGATTACGAGTAAAAAACTGAAAAGTATTAGCATTTATACTTAAAGCTTCCTTTCCCATATTTTTAAATCCTTTTGATACTGATAAATGACATCCTATGTTTAACATTGTTGTTCTCCTTTATTTGTTGTCTATTTTTTCTATATTAAGTAATTTTTCTTTTTTGTCAAGTCCGCCGCCATATCCTATAAGTTTTCCATTTGTTTATTAAATCTGTTTCTTTTATGTCATCACCTATTTTATCTTTTGAGAAAAATATTTCTGTTATAGCTTTATTATTATCTTTAATTCCAATAATCCCTAAATTTATATCATAAAAATATAAATTATCGATTTTCTATAAATAATAAACTAAAATTTAGCTTATATCTCCTCTCATAAAATTTTAATATTTATTATATTATAAACATAAATCCCCCATTTGTATTAATTATCCTTTTTATTAGTACCCCTTTTAATTTATATTAAATCGCCATAATAAATAAGTTTTACAATAAAATAAAATAATTTTATATTACTTTTTTAAGTTTATAGACAATATAATTTAAAGATTTTATAATTAATACATAAATACTTTATTCTTCTTAAAACATAGTAGAATGCTCATACTCTATGTTTATAAATTTTTTCTTTAACTATAATAGTTTATTCCATTTAGGATATATATACCTAGATGGTTAACCTTTAATTAATATGTTTAATTTATTAATTAAGGACTATCAATATAGCTTAATTTTCTTACTCTAAAAAAGGGAGATTATAATTTTTAATTATAATCTCCCTTTTTATTTATATGTTTTTAAAATTATTGCTCATCATGTACATCTAATTTTATGCTTAATTCTTCTAATTGTTCTGTATCAGCAACACCTGGTGCATTTGTCATTGGACATATTGCATTTTGATTTTTAGGGAATGCTATTACTTCTCTTATGTTATCGGCTCCTGTAAGTAACATCATTAATCTATCAAATCCTATAGCAAGTCCTGCATGTGGTGGTACACCATATTTAAATGCTTCTAATAAGTATCCAAATTTATCATTAGCTTCTTCATCACTTATTCCTATAGCATCAAACATTTTCTTTTGGATATCAGCATTAGATATTCTAACACTTCCTCCACCTAATTCATATCCATTTAATACTATATCGTAAGCTTTAGCTCTTAAATTAGTTTTATCTTCAGCAGTTAATCCTTCAACGTCTTCGTCCAATGGAGATGTGAACGGATGGTGCATTGCTATCATTCTTCCAGTTTCTTCGTCTTTTTCGAATAGCGGGAATTCAGTTACCCATAATAAGTTATATTTGTTTTTATCCATTAAATCAAGTTTTCTAGCAACTTCTAGTCTAAGTTGACCTAATGCATCGTAAACTATAGCATTTTTATCAGCTATGAATAATAATAAGTCCCCAGCTTCAGCTTCCATTTTGGCTAATATAGCATTCATTTCTTCTTCTGAGAAGAATTTAGCTATTGGAGATTCTATTCCTGCTTCAGTTATTTTTATCCAAGCAAGTCCTTTAGCTTTATAAAGTTTAGCATGCTCTTCTAATTTTTTCATTCCTTTTTTAGAGAAAGCTTCTGCTCCACCTTTAACGTTTATACCTCTAACACTTCCTTTTTCATCAGATGCAGCATTGGCAAATACACCAAATCCACATTCTTTAACTATGTCAGATATATTTACAAATTCTAATCCAAATCTAGTATCTGGTTTATCAGAACCAAATCTGTCCATAGCTTCTTTGTAAGTTATTCTTGTTATTGGTAATTGTATATCAACATCTAAAACTTCTTTGAATATTTCTTGAAGCATTTTTTCTGTCATACCCATTACATCTTCTTCATCAACAAATGACATTTCGCAGTCTATTTGAGTGAATTCTGGTTGTCTATCAGCTCTTAAATCTTCATCTCTGAAACATTTTACTATTTGGAAGTACCTGTCCATTCCACTTACCATTAATAATTGTTTAAATAATTGTGGTGATTGTGGTAATGCATAGAATTTACCTGGGTTAACTCTACTTGGTACTAAATAATCCCTTGCTCCTTCTGGAGATGGCTTTATTAAGAATGGAGTTTCTATTTCTACAAAGTTATTTCCTGATAAGTAATTTCTTACTATATTAGCAACTTTACTTCTAAGCACTAAATTATTTTGCATAGATGGTTTTCTTAAATCTAAGAATCTATATTTTAATCTTAAATCTTCAGAAACATTATCATTATCTTTTATATATATTGGTGGAGTTTCTGATTTACTTAAAACTCTAAGTTCAGTTGCTTCTATTTCTATATCTCCAGTTGGCATATTAGGGTTTTTAGATTGTCTTTCTCTAACTATACCTTTAACTGCAACAACATATTCTGAACCTAATTTTTCAGCTTTGTTGAAAGCTTCTTCACTTACATTTGTATCAAATAATATTTGAGTTATTCCTTTTATATCTCTTAAATCAACGAATACTAATCCACCTAAGTTTCTTTTCTTTTGTACCCATCCATTAAGAACAACTTCTTCACCAACATTGGCAATTCTTAAATCGCCACAGTAGTGTGTTCTTTTTAATCCTTTTAAATTATCCATATTTCCTCCTTTGTCATTTACGCACTACAAGGTGAAAGATTAAACTCAAATAATAAGTTAATCTTTTCACCTTGTTTTATATCAATTTTAATTATAATCTATTTTTTAATTCGTTTACTAATTCACTAAGTTTTACAGTAGTTTGTTCTGATGTAGCCATGTTTTTAAGTGTGGCTAAGTCTTTATCTAATTCATCATCACCTATAACTATTGTGTATTTAGCATTTATTTTATCTGAATATTTAAATTGAGCTTTTAAGCTTTTTCCTAAGTGATCTATATCAGCACTTATATGATTATCTCTTAGAGATTTTACTAAACCAAAGCTTTTAGTTTTAGCTTTGTCTCCTATTGTTGCTATGTATATATCTGTAGCTTTAGGATTTTCTATTTCTATATTATTATTTTCTAAAGTTAATAATAATCTTTCTGCTCCTAAACCAAATCCTATACCACTTATTCCTTTTGGTCCTCCAAGTTGTTCAACAAGACCATCATATCTTCCTCCACCACAAACTGTACTTTGTGAACCTATATCATTTGATATTATTTCAAAAGCAGTTTTTCTGTAGTAGTCAAGACCTCTAACTATAGTTTTATCAACTACAAATTTTATATCCATTTCTCTTAAGTATTCTTGTAATTTATCAAAGTGATTTTTACAATCATCACATAAGTGTTCTATCATGAAAGGTATATCTTGTAAATTTTCTTTGCATGTAGGATTTTTACAATCTATAACTCTCATTGGATTTTTGTCTTTTCTTTCTAAACAAGTTTCGCAAAGCACATCAGATTTTGCATCTAAGTATGCTTTTAAGTTTTTGTTATATTCTTCTCTACAGTGAGGGCATCCTACTGAGTTTATATTTACTGATAAATCTTTTAATCCAACTTCATTGAAAAATTGAACGGCTAAAGATATAACTTCTGCATCTATTGATGGCTCATCACTACCTAAAGCTTCTATCCCAAATTGGTGGAATTGTCTTTGTCTTCCTGCTTGTGGTCTTTCATATCTAAAGCATGGAGTTATGTAAAATAATTTTGTTGGTTGTGTATCAGCATATAATTTATTTTCTATAAATGACCTTATAGTTCCAGCTGTTCCTTCTGGTTTAAGACTTAATTGTCTGTCACCTTTATCAGTAAATGTATACATTTCTTTTTGAACTATATCTGTTGTATCTCCAACACTTCTTGTGAAAACTTCTGTATGTTCAAATATAGGTGTTCTCATTTCTTCATATCCATATAATGCACATATTTCTCTGAACTTGTTTTCAACATAGTTCCATTTATATACTTCCTTTGGTAATATATCTTTTGTTCCTCTTGGACCTTTACTTAGCATTTTTCTCTACCTCCTCATATTTTCTTTTTATCATTTCGTCAACTCTATTTATATATTGCTCAACATTTTTGACATTTTCTACCCTTTCAATTCTATCTTCATCAGGATATACAAATTTTGTTATAGAACCAGCACCCAGCGCATAATTACTTTGCTTTTCCTCCATAATTTGCATATTATAAATACATTCATAACCTTCTTTAGCATAACCTATATTTTCTAGGTTTCCTAGCATATGTTTTTGTCTGTACATATAATAAGGGTTCAATCCCATATCACTTGCATATTCCTTAGCTAAACTAATCATTTTAACCATTTCCTCATACTGAGCAAGTTCATAGTCTTCTAAATTTTCTTTTAGCTTTGATGTTCTTTTTACTGCTAAGGTATGAACAGTTAGACTTTCTGGAGATAGTTCTTTTATTTTATCTAAAGTATTTCTAACCATATCTAAGTTTTCGTCAACTAAACCTAGTATTATATCCATATTTATATTATCAAATCCTATTTCCCTAGCCAAATGGAAAGTATCTATAATATCTTGTACATTATGATTTCTTCCTATTTTTTGTAGAGTTTCATCATTCATACTTTGAGGATTTATACTAATTCTATCAACATTATTTTTCTTTAAAACTTCCAACATCTCTCTATTTATAGTATCTGGCCTTCCTGCCTCTACAGTAAATTCCTTAATGTTACTTAAATCAAATCTTTCAAATAGACCTTTTATTAATGTATCCATCTCCTCAGGACTTAAAGTAGTTGGAGTACCTCCACCTATATATAAAGTTTCTATTGATTTATTTTGTTCTTCCAATAACTTAGCAACACCATCGACTTCTTCAAGTAGTTTAGCTACATATGTAGGTTTTAATCTACCAAATTGCTTAAGAGAGTTAGCTGGGAATGAACAATAATAACATCTTGTAGGGCAAAATGGAATACTAACATATAAAGATACTTTATTTTCATCTATTGGATAAATAAATTGTCTTTCTCTTCTTGCAATATCAAGAGCTAAGTCAATTTTTTCATCACTAATTAAATAATCATTTGTTAACTTTTCTCTTATTTGTTCATCACTAAAATTATCATCTAGTAATGAATGTACTATTTTCACAGGTCTAATACCTGTAAGTATTCCCCATGGTGGAGTAATTCTAAACTTTTTCTCTAGAATTTTAAACATACTCCTTTTTATAGTTTCCTTTATAACCTTCTTACGTTCTCTTTCACATAACCCCTCTAAGCTTCTATATTCTACATGTTCATTAATTTCATTATAATTCTCACAATAAACTGTTTTTGAAAAAACTTTATCATTATAGAAAAATAATGAATTTTCCACAACCATCATGCAATCTCTAGTGTCTATCATTCTAAATTCAGAAGTAAATAATTTAATTAATTCACTTACTTCATATTTAAAATCATGACCTTTTAATACTACACCTATCATTTTTATAGCTCCTTCTGAAATCCTTGAAAAGTGTTAATTTATCTCATAAAAGGATTTGTCATTTTTTCTGTTTTTAAATTAGAATTCGGTCCGTGACCTGGATATATTTTTATATCATCGTCTTGATTTTTTAATCTTTTTAATGATTTATCCATTTTTCTAGAGTCACCACCATAAAAATCAGTTCTACCCATACTTCCGGCAAATAAAGTATCTCCTGTAAACATATGCTTATCAATTTTTATACACATACTTCCTGGTGTATGACCTGGTGTATGAATAAACTTCAATTTCATATCTCCAACTTTTAATGTATCATTGTCTTTAACGTATATGTCTGCATCTAATTCTACTGTATTTGATGGAAGCGATGCACTTAAATTCTTTCTTTTATCTAATAAAATTTCTTTTTCATATTCGTGGGCTACTATTTTAGCATTTGTTGATTCTTTTATTTTTAAAACATTTGTTATATGATCACCATGTCCATGTGTTAAAACAACATACTCTACATTTAAGTTATTTTTTTTAACAACACTCATTATATCCACAAAGTTTGCTCCAGGATCTATAACAATGCATTTTTTAGTTTTTTCATCTCCAACCACATAAGTATTTTCACCCATGCAACTTTCAACTATTTTCTCTAATATCATTATTTTCCCTCCTAGAATTCTTTTCGTGATTCTAATAATATAGTAACTGGTCCATCATTAGTTAAATCAACCATCATATGCGCGCCAAATTTTCCAGTTCCCACATTTATATTTAAATCTTTTACTTTCTGAACAAATTCTTCATATAGAGGATTTGCTATTTCTGGTCTAGCAGCATCAGAAAAACTAGGTCTTCTTCCTTTTCTAGCATCACCATATAAAGTAAATTGAGAAACTGCTAAAATTTCTCCTTTGATATCTTTTAAAGATAAATTCATTTTACCATTTTCATCTTCAAATATTCTTAAATTTGTTACTTTGTCTACCATATAATCAACATCTTTAGATGTATCATCATGAGTTACCCCTAGTAAAACTAATAATCCTTGATTAATTTGTCCAATAACTTCTCCATCTACTGTTACTTTAGAAGATGAAACTTTTTGTACAACTGCTCTCATATTTTCCTCCTAATTTCTTACCCTGAAAACATCATCTACACCAGGTATAGCTTTAATTTTTTTCATTAAGTTTGTTAGCTCAGAAATATCATTTACTTCTACTAATAAGTTAATTTGAGTTATTTCATCTTTTGATTTTCTTGCATTAACTCCATTTATATTAAGTTTTTGCACAGCTATTGTATGGATAATATCATTTAGCATACTTTTTCTATCAGTACCTATTATTCTAATTTCACCTTCGAATTTAGATTTTTTAGGATTATCCCATTCAACATCTACTAATCTCTTTTTGAAAATTTCATTATCTAATTTACAGTTTGGACAATCTGCTCTATGTATAGCAACTCCTCTACCTTTTGTAACATATCCTATAATCTCATCTCCTGGTAGTGGATTACAACATTTAGCAAATCTAACTAGTATATTATCTAAACCTTTTACTATAACCCCAGAACTACTTTTCTTTCTTTTTTCTTTATATTCTTTATCACTTATTTTATATTGTGATAAATCTTCATTTTCAAGTTCTTTTTGTCTATGTTCTTTTTCTTTTTTCTTTTCTTCTTTAAGATAGAAATCTCTAACCTTTGGAACAACCTGACTAGGTGTTATACCACCATATCCTATTGTTGCAATTAAATCTTCAACGCTTGGTTGGTTGAATTTTTTTGCAACCTGTTCCATGAATTTGTCTATTGAAGAATCTTTTAGTGGAAGTCCATATCTTTTGAACTCCTTTTCTAAAACTTCATATCCTCTTTCAATATTTTCATCTCGTCTCTCTTTTTTGAAAAATTGTCTTATTCTATTTCTAGCATTTGGAGTTTTAACTATTTTTAGCCAGTCTCTACTTGGACCAGTTGAGTTGGCCGAAGTTATAACTTCTACAATTTCTCCATTTTGTAATTTATAGTCAATTGGTACTAATCTTCCATTAATCTTAGCACCTACACATTTATTTCCTACTTTACTATGAACTCTATATGCAAAATCTATTGGTGTTGATTCTGCTGGAAGCTCTATTACATCTCCCTTTGGAGTAAATACATAAACTTGGCTATTGAATACATCTTCTTTTAATGAATCTAGGAATTCCTGTGGATCTTTTACGTCTTTTTCCCATTCCATCATTTGTCTTAGCCATTTAAGCTTTTCTTCCATCTTTTCATCGTTACTCATAGTTCCTTCTTTGTATTTCCAGTGAGCTGCTATACCATATTCTGCAATATTATGCATCTCATGAGTTCTTATTTGAATTTCAACTGGTTCACCTTCAGGTCCAATTACTGTAGTATGAAGGGATTGATACATATTTGCTTTTGGCATGGCAATATAATCTTTAAATCTACCTGGCATAGGAACCCATAAAGTATGAACCATTCCAAGAACTGCATAGCAATCTTTTATTGTATCAACAACTATTCTTACAGCTGTTAAATCAAAAATTTCTTCAAAAGTCTTATGTTTATTTTGCATTTTTTTGTAAATACTATAAAAATGCTTAGGTCTTCCATAAACTTCACAATTTATATTAACTTCTTTAAATTTGTCTTGTAGTAATTTTACTATTTTGTTTATATACTCTTCCCTTTGACTTCTTTTCATGGAAACTTTATCTACTAAATCATAATATCCATCTGGATCTATATATCTAAGTGCTAAATCTTCCAACTCCCATTTCACATTGAAGAT
>USRS01000003.1 GCA_900557165.1 uncultured Clostridium sp. | reverse complement strand
CTGCATAATCAGAAATACTATTTAAAAACATTATTTGGTATACTCCCATTCTTAATAATGTTTTAACATATATCTCCATTTTATTAGTTTTAACTTTTGATAGCTTATCAATCATATAGTCTATATAATATTTATTTTCTATTACTCCATATATTATTTCAGTTGCTAAACCTCTATCTTGATTTGATAATTTAACATCTTTAAAATGTTTATTTATAGCCATATTTGAATAATTATTGTTTTTTTCTATATCTAAAAGAACTTTGTATGCTATTTCTCTTGCGTTCATATTTTTCTCCTTATTTTCAAAATTTAATTAATTTTTGATTTATTTTAAAAAGGTCCTAGTAAAACTAGGACCTAAATTTTAATCATCTCGACTATTTGCAATTAGTACCAATCTTAGCAATTGAAGTATTGCAGTAACTGCCGCCGCCACATAAGTTAATGCAGCTGCTTGAAGCACTTTTCTACTTTCTCTAACTTCTCTATCATCGACTATTCCAAGTGTTGTCAATTGAGTCAAGGCCCTACTTGAAGCATTAAATTCCACAGGTAAAGTAACTATTTGAAATAATACTGATGCAGAAAATAATATTATCCCTACTTCTAGTAGTACTCCTCTAGTAACAAATCCTAGCATTATAAATATCCAAGACATATTTGATGCAAAGTTTACTACCGGAACTAAACTACTTCTTATATTTAAAGGAGCATATCCATGAGCATGTTGAATTGCATGACCACATTCATGAGCTGCTACTGAAATCGAAGTAATCGATGTTCTACTGTAAACATCCTCGGATAACCTAACAACATTAGATCTTGGATCATAATGATCGCTAAGTCTTCCCCTTACCATTTCCACTCTTACATTATAAAGACCATTGCTATCTAATATCCTTCTAGCTACTTCTTCACCTGTAAGATTTCTATCACTTCTAACATTGAAGTATCTATTAGTTGTCGAGCTTACTTTGTATTGAGCATATAAAGTAAGCAATATAGCTGGTATTAATAGTATCATTGTAGGGTCTATTCTGTAACCATAGCCATATCCATATCCATAACCCATTCCAGGAAACATATTAAACACTCTCCTTATTTACACGTAAAAAAATTAATTGCTTTCTCTACCTCATTAATATCAATATTTGTGTCTATACAAGGTCCATTTGGCCTAGAATTAAAAACTCCAAGTACAGGAATCTTTCTGATATCTCTAACTCCAGATGTTAAATCTCTTTCACAAGCCACAGCTATTACTGCCTTAGGTTTATTATCTATAATAATTTTTCTTGCTAAAGTTCCTCCTGTAGCTACAAATATTTTTGTATTATATTTTTCTTTCAATTGTTGTAAATCACTTATTTTACAGATACCACAATTTTTGCAATTATCAATATCATTTGTAACTTTTAATTTACAATTATGATTTTGAATACAATGGGGTATCAATATTATTAAATCTTCACTATTAAAATTATATTTATTACTATAAATATAAGCATTATTTATTTTTATAAATATTTTTCTTATTTCGTCTTTTGATATATTTACAAATCCACTAACTTTACTTATAACAGGAAATATATTTCTTATTATTAAGTAGTTTATCTTCATCAAATATTTACTAACTTCTTTTTCATCAAAAATAAAATAAGTTATTATTGTAGAAAATAATATTAATAATATTATCCCAATGACTAAAATATTTATCACCGAAGAAAGTAAACTTATATAATTTGATAAAAATATATGAATAGTAAATGCTCCTAAAACAAGCATTATTAAAAAAACATTAACTGCTCTAATATATTTTCTTATATCAGTCATCATAAAATTAACCTAAAATAGTGTCTTCTTCAATTTTATTTCCTTTTATATATTCACAAACAGCCACTCTTTTTTTGTTTGGCATTTGTATTTCTTCTATTAATAAAATTTTGTCCTTAGTAGCTACTCTTATACCATCTTTATCAACTTTAAGTATAGTTCCACATTCTTTACTAGTCGTTTCATTTAATACTTTAGTCTTCCAAACCTTCATGCTTTTTCCTTCATAAGTAGTATAAGCACTTGGCCAAGGATTAACACCTCTTACTAAGTTATGAATTTCTTTTGCAGTTTTACTAAAATCTATGTTTCCTAAAGCTTTATTCATCATTGGAGCATAAGAAGATTCTTCATCATTTTGAGGAATTCTTGGCGCACAATTATTTTTAATTTTATCTATTGTTTCAACTAAAAGCTCGCCACCTTGTTCCATCATTATATCATGAAGTTCACCTGCTGTTATTTCATCACTTAAAGCAAATTCACTTTGAAGTATTATATCCCCTGTATCAAGACCTTCATTCATATACATTGTAGTAACACCTGTTTTTTGCTCTCCGTTTATTATTACCCAGTTTATAGGTGCTGCTCCTCTGTATTTTGGAAGTAAAGATACGTGAACATTTACACAACCAAATTTAGGTATATCAAGTAATGCTTTAGGTAATATTTGACCATAAGCCACAACTATTATTAAATCTGGATTGATTTCTTTTAATGTGTTTATAAACTCTTCATCTCTAGCTTTAGCTGGTTGATATACTGGTATATTATGTTCTAGTGCCAACTCTTTAACTGGTGGCATACCCATCTTTTTACCTCTACCAATAGGCTTATCTGCTTGAGTAACTACTCCTACAACATCTAGTTTTTCATCTATTAGTTTTTGTAGACATCCCTTTGCAATGTCTGGTGTTCCCATAAATACTATTTTCATTTGTATCACTCCTACTATTTTTCTACTTTGTCTACGAATAATATTCCATCTAGGTGATCTATTTCATGACAGAATGCTCTAGCAAGTAATTCTTCTCCTTCTATTTCAAAAGTATTTCCATTTCTATCTTGAGCTCTTACCCTTACTACATAAGGTCTTTTTACTTCTCCATCTTCACCTGGAATACTTAAACAACCTTCTGCATCTATTTGTTCTCCACTAGTTGCTATTATTTCCGGATTTATAAGCTCTAATAATCCTTCTCCTATATCTATTACAACTACTCTTTTTAATATACTAACTTGTGGTGCTGCAAGACCTACACCATCAGCCTCATACATAGTATCTGCCATATCTTCTAATAATTCTACTAATTTGTCATCAAATTTTGTAACAACTTTTGCTTTTTTTCTAAGTACTGGTTCTCCAATTTTAGCTATTTGTCTTATTGCCATAATTTTTCCTCCTCTATTTAAAGAATATTGTTTGGATTAACATCTATTGAAATGTTTACATCTTTATCAAACACAACTTCTTTTTTAGTTATACATATATATTTTATTATACCTTTTAATAAATTAATTTCAATATTATCATCCTTAAATAATAATTGATATCTATAATTTTGATTTATTTTTGAAATAGCACAAGCATTTGGACCTAAGATAAAGTCAAAATCCTCTACGCATCTTTCCTTCAATAAATAAATAAGTGAATTATACATCTTATTTATATTTTTTTCTACTAATGATTCATTTTTACCACTTACTACTACACTTATCATATTATTAAATGGTGCATAATTAAAAATTTTTCTCACCTTTATTTCATCTTCATAAAACCCTTCAAAATCATAATTTAAAGACCTTCTTATGACATAATGATCTGTATCATATGTCTGAAGTACAACCTTGCCTTCTTTATGACTTCTACCTGCTCTTCCGGATACTTGGGTTATTAATTGAAAAGTAGTTTCAAAACTTCTAAAGTCTGGGAAGTTAAGCATCATATCTGCTGACAAAATCCCTACTAATGTTACATCTTCAAAGTCTAGACCTTTACTCAGCATTTGTGTTCCAATCAACACATTTGCTTCTTTATTTTTAAACTTATTTAAAATTTTATCAAGTTCTCCTTTTTTAGATGTGGTATCTTTATCCATACGAAGAACTTTTGCATTTTTAAATAATTTTTTCACTTCTTCCTCAACCTTTTCAGTGCCAACTCCAAAAGGTTTTACATAATCACTACCACACTCTGGGCAAGTTTTGGGTATATTTTCTTCATATCCACAATAATGACAAGTTCCAATATTTTTATATTTGTGATAAGTAAGTGATATATCACAATTTTTGCAAGAAAATACATACCCACATTTTCTACATGAAACAAAATTTCCATAACCTCTTCTATTTAAAAACAATATAACTTGATTATTTTTATTTAAAGCTTCTTCTATTTCACTTTGTAATTTATAAGAAAATATACTTTTATTTCCTAAGTTTAATTCATTTTTCATATCTATTAATTCTATTTTAGGGAGAGGCTTTTTATTAGCTCTTTCTTTAATAGTAATTAATTCGTATTCATTTTCTTTTGCTCTATAATATTCCTCTACAGAAGGTGTTGCTGAGCCTAAAACTAAAGTTATATTTCTCTTAAGAGCCATATATTTCCCAACTTCTATTGCTGAAAATTTAGGATTCATTTCCGATTTATATGCACCTTCATGGAATTCATCTATTATAATTACTCCTAAACTATTGAATGGTGCAAATAAAGCAGACCTAGCTCCAATTAATATTCTTATTTTTCCTTGTTTTATAGCTTTAAAAACATCATGTTTTTCACCTTCTGAAAGCTTACTATGAAAAACTCCTACAATATCTCCAAATCTATTTTTTAATCTAGATATTGTTTGTGGTGTTAAAGATATCTCAGGAACTAAAAATATACTATCTAAACCTTGTTTCAAAGCATAATCAATAATCTCCATATATACTTCTGTTTTTCCACTTCCAGTAACTCCATGAATCATATATGGTTTCTTATTTTCTTCAAACATTTCTGATGTGATTTTTTCTACAGCTTTTTTTTGTTCATGATTAAGTACAATTTCTTTTTTATTTGTATCATATAGCTCATCAGGTTTTCTATAGTAGTCTTTAATTTGAAAGTTTATTAAATTTTTATTTTGCAAAGAAGTAATACTTTCCTTGCCAACATTTAATAATTTAATTAAATCATTAATTTCTATTTCTTCATTATATCTTAAAAAATCTATAATTTCTTTTTGTTTTTGTCCTAAACGAATTTTATTATCTAGTATATAATCATTTATATCATCTGGATTAATATTTAAAGATACATAACAGATTTTCTTTTCGTTTTTTTGACTTTTATAATTCCAGTTAATATCAATTAACTTGTCTTCTTTCATTTTCAATAAAAGGTTATTCATATTAGAAGATAATTTCAAATCTTTTGGATTAATATTTTCTTCTAAAGCTTTTTCTTTTATTAATTTTTCTACTTTTATTTTATTTTTATTTTGTATTATTTTATTAATAACAAATTTTCTATTTTTATTTAAGCTATCTATCTTAGTATAAAAACTCTCAATATCTAAATTTTCAAGTTCTCTAGATAAACTTATTTCCTTAAAGCTATCTACTTTATATCCTTTAGGATGAAGCAACAATATACAATCCATAAATGTACATAAATATCTATTTCTCATCCACTTAATCAAGTTTATGTCTTCTTCTTTAAAAATAGGATATTCATCTAAAATATCAAATATTTCTTTATAATTTATATTAACTTCTTTTTCATCAGTAATTGAAAATACATAGGCCTCTATAGGTTTATTTCCCTTTCCAAAAGGAACTAAAACCCTATGTCCTATTTGCATACCATCTACTAAAAATTCTGGAATTTTATATGTAAATAAGTTATCTGTATATCTAGTATTATTTTTAACTATAACTTTTGCATATTTCTCATTATCCATAGATTGCTCCTTAAAAATATAAGCATCTATAAATAGATGCTTACTTTTCTAATAATGATTTCACTTTATCTAATATAACATCAGCTACCTCATCTTTTTTCATTTGAGGATATTTAGCTATGTTACCATCTTTGTCAATTATTTTAACAATATTTGTGTCAGTACCAAAACCTGCACCTGACTCAGTTAAGTCATTTGCAACAATAAAGTCTAAGTTTTTCTTAGAAATTTTACCTTTGGCATTTTCTATAAGGTCATTAGTTTCAGCAGCAAATCCTACTAAAATTTTATTTTTTTTAATTTTTCCTAATTCATAGGCTATATCCTTATTTCTATCTAACTCTATTATTAAATCATCATTGCTTTTTTTAATTTTTTTATCACTATAATTTTTAGGTTTATAATCTGCTACAGCTGCACTTTTTATTATGACTTGATTTTCATCAAAATTATCTATAATTGCATCATACATATCTTTGGCAGATTGCACTTTGATTAATTTTTTAATATTAGATGGTGGCTCTATATTTGTAGGTCCACTAACTAATGTTACATCTGCACCTCTGTTAGCTGCCATTTTAGCAATAGCGTATCCCATTTTTCCTGTAGATCTATTAGTTAAATATCTTACTGGGTCAATACTTTCAACTGTTGGTCCTGCAGTTATCATTATCTTTTTACCTAATAAATCTTTTTTATCTTCATTAAATAAATCTACAACTGCATCAACTATCTTTTCTGGAGAAGCAAGTTTTCCTTCACCTATATCACCACATGCAAGTCTACCACTATCTGGGTCTACAAAATTATAGCCTAATTCTTTTAATATACTTATATTTCTTTGAAGAATAGGATTTCGGTACATGTTAGTATTCATAGCTGGTGCTATAAGTACTTTCCCTGTAGTTGCCATAACTGTAGTTGTTAACATATCATCTGCAATTCCATTTGCTACTTTTCCAATTACATTGGCAGTTGCTGGTGCTATTAAAAACACATCAGCTTTTTTTGCTAATGATATATGTTCTACATCCCAAGTTTTTGGTTCTTCAAACATATCACTTACAACATAATTTTGACTTAGTGATTGGAAAGTTAAAGGTGTAACAAATTCAGTTGCACTTTTAGTCATGATAACATGAACATTTGCATTTAATTTTTTTAGTCGGCTTACTACATCACAAGCCTTATATACTGCTATTCCACCGCTAACGCCTATTACTACAGTTTTACCTTTTAACATATCTTACTCCTCGATTAATTTACTTTGTTCTTCAGCATGTAGTGCTTCAGCAATTTGTATTTCTTCTTCTGTTAATAATCTGTAAGTTATTTTTCCTTCTGCTATTTCTTCAGTAGCAAGCATTACTGGTTTTCCTTTGTTAACTTTACTATCCACATATGGTTCACTTCCGTCAACTATTTCTCTAGCTCTTTTAGCTACTGTTCCTACTAAGTAATATCTGTTATCTATTTTTGCTAATACTTCATTTATAGATGGTTTCATTTTATAATTCCTCCTTAAATTTTCTTATTATGTCTTCTTCATATCTTGCAGCTTTATTTTTTTCTGCACTTATAATATTTTCTATTTCTATTGCAGCTTCAACTTCTCTATTAGTTTCGTTGAAAATAAAATAGTTATAATCTTTAATTTGTTTAATTTCTTCAAAGGCACAGCTTAATCTTTCTTGCATTTGCTCCTCAGTTTCTGTTCCTCTAGAAGATAATCTACTTTGTAATTCATTAAGTGTTGGTGGTAAAACAAATATTAATATTGCATCTGGATAAATTTGTTTTACTTGTCTTGCTCCTTGCATTTCAATTTCAAGAACAACATCTTGTCCTTTTTCTAAGCATTCCATTACAGGTCCTTTGGGAGTCCCATAAAAATTACTATAAGTATTTGCATATTCTAAAAATTCATTTTTGCTTATCATATCATTGAATTTTTCATGAGTTAAGAAGAAGTAATTCACACCTTCTACTTCTCCAGTTCTTGGTTGTCTAGTAGTTGCTGATACAGATAGTTTTAAATCTTTATTTCTGTCCATTAATACTTTACAAATTGTTCCCTTACCTGCACCAGATGGTCCTGATACAACTAATAAAAGACCTTTCTTGTCTATAACCATTAATATTTCATCCTTTCAACTTATCTATTAGTATTATACATTTTTATAGTATTTATCAAAAATAATACTATTCAATATTTTGTATTTGTTCTCTAATTTTTTCTAATTCACTTTTTATATCTACTACTAAATTAGTTATATTAATGTTAGATGATTTTGAACCTGTTGTATTTACTTCTCTATTCATTTCTTGAATTAGAAAATCAATTTTTCTTCCTATTGAATCATTTTTTACAACAGTATTTTTAAGTTGTTCAATATGACTTTTAAATCTAACTATTTCTTCTGTTATTGAACTTTTATCTGCAAATATTGCCACTTCTTGTGCCAATCTATTTTCATCTATTATACTTGGATTATCTAAAATTTCATTAATTCTAGTATTTAATTTTTCTCTATATTCATCTACAATAGTATCAGAATATTTTTCTACTTCATTTAATAGATTGTTTAAAATTTCACATCTTTGTAATGTATCTTGAGCTAATTTTTCACCTTCTGCTTTTCTCATTTCAGTAAGTCTTTTAAGTGACATATCTAAAGCTTCTTTTAACATATTCCAGTATAATTCTTCATCTTCTTCTTTTTCCTCACATTTTACTATATCAGGAAATTTGGCCACGTCCATAACATTTATATTATCTTGTAAATTAAATTTTTCTTTTATTTCTTTTAATATATTTACATATTGAGTTGCTAATTTATCATCGAACTTTAAGTTTACATCCTCAGAGCCAATTAAGTCAAGCTTTATATATAAATCCACTCTTCCTCTTTTTATGAAATTTTTAACATAATTCCTAATTTTATCTTCTAAAAAAGATATTTTTCTTGGTAGCCTTACATTTATATCACAATACTTGTGATTTATTGTTTTACATTCTACTAAAAAATGATAACTATCATTTTTAAATTCGCCTCTACCAAAACCTGTCATACTTATAGCCATTTACTATACCTCCAAATTTCCTTCACATATTTTTATTGCTTTTCCAGTCATATAAGCTTCATTATCAATAAAATCTATTATTATACTTCCACCTTCTGAAGTAACTTTTACTGAATCTTTAACTTTTTTTAAATAATTACTTATAATAACTGAAGCCGTTATACCTGTTCCACATCCAAGAGTATATCCACATCCTCTTTCCCACGTTCTAACAAGTATATTTTTTTCATCTATTATTTTAACGAAATTCACATTGGTTCCTTCAGGAAATATTTCATGTTTTTCAATTAAAGGTCCGTATTTATGTATTTTATTCATATCCATATCATCTACAAAAATTACAGTATGAGGAACGCCCATATGCATGCAATTTACTATAAATTTTTCATCTAAAACATTTATTTCTTTATTTATAAATATTTCTTCATTTGAATTTATAGGTATATCACTACATTTAAAACTTCCTTGCCCCATATTTACTGTAATTGTATCTATGTCTTTATTTTTTAAATTTATTTTTATTTTTTTTATGCCATCTAATGTATCAACATCAATTTTTTCTTTATTAACTATATTATTATCATAAACAAATTTAACAAAACATCTAAGTCCATTTCCACACATCGATGCACGACTTCCATCAGAATTATAATATACCATTTCAATATCTGCTACGTTACTATTTTTCACTACTAAAAGTCCATCAGCTCCCACTGAAAATTTTCTGTGACATACGCTTTTTGCTAACTTTCCATAATCATCGCTATTTATATTATCATCTCTTCCATCAATTGCTATAAAATCATTGCCTATCCCCTGTAACTTCCAAAACTTCATTCATATCTCCCCTTTTTATATAAACAGTTCTAACTTAATATTATACATTATAATAAACAAAAAATAAATATTAACCAATAAATGATATGGTCAAAATTAATCTTTAATCTTATCTTCTTTTAATAAATAATATAAAAAATTTATTTCATATTATATTTATTCAAAAGATTATGTTCCTCCTATTCACAACTTGCTTATAATATGTAATAATAAGTTTATTACTTATGTTTGAAAGGAGATTATTATGGCATTAGATGGTTTAGTTATTCACAGTTTAGCTCATGAACTTTCGACTAAGCTTGTGGGTGGTAAAATAGACAGGATTCATCAACCTGAAAATGATGAAATGGTTTTATATGTTAGAAATAATAAAGAAAACTTCAAATTAGTATTAAGTTCTAGTGCATCAAATCCTAGAGTTTATATAGCAAATGATTATAAAAAAGAAAATCCAATTAAGGCTCCTATGTTTTGTATGTTATTTAGAAAATATATACAAAATGGTATTATAACTGAAATTTCTCAAATTGATTTTGAAAGAATAATAAAAATAAGTGTAGAGTCTTTTGATGAATTAAAGGAAAAAACTACAAAAGATATTTATGTTGAAATAATGGGTAGACATAGTAATATTATTTTAACTCAAAATAATAAAATAATAGATTCAATAAAAAGAATTCCACCTAGTATAAGTAGAGTTCGTCAACTACTTCCAAATATGACTTATGAGCTTCCACCTGCTCAGGATAAAATCAATCCTATTAAAGGTGTTTCCATAAAAAGCTTTATAAATACTTTAAGAGAATTTGATGGACCTATTTTTAAAGGTATTTATACAAAATTCTTAGGAATAAGTCCTTCTGTTGCCAAAGAAATATGTCATAGGTCTAATTTAAATCCAAATGACAAAGGAGAAGATAAAGATCGTGATGAATTATCTATATTATATAGAGTTTTCTCAGACTTATTTACTAAAATAAAAAATAATAATTTTGATCCTTGTATTGTTATAGATGAAAATGTGGATAAAGTTATTGATTTTAGTTGTATTAATCTTACTTTCTTAGAGGGAAATAAATTCATAAAAAATGAATCTATTTCTCAGATAATCGAAGATTATTATAAAACAAAAGATTTTAAAGATAGAGTTCATCAAAGAACTTCTGATTTAAGAAAAAGTATTTCTATAAAATTAGATAGACTTTATCACAAACAAAAGAAAATAGAAAAAGAATTGAAAGATGCAGATAATGCCGATGAGTTTAAAATCAAAGGCGAACTTCTTACTTCTTATATTTATATGATAGAAAAAGGCATGGAAAGCGTTGAGGTAGATAATTTTTATGATGAAAACTATTCAAAAATTACTATAGCACTTAAGAAAAATTTAACACCTTCTGAAAATGCCCAAAAATACTTTAAAAAATACAATAAATTAAAAACAGCTAAAATAGAATTGACTGCTCAAATTACTCTTTGCAATGAAGAAATTGAATATCTAGAAAATATTATGTTAGGTATTGAAAATTGCGAAAACTTAGAAGAATTGGCAGATATCAAAGACGAATTAATTAGGCTAGGATATGCAAAAGCTCCGTTTAGATATAAAGCTAAAAAGGATATAGACCTTACTACTAAACCTAATCAATTTACATCTTCTGATGGATTTACTGTATTTGTCGGTAAAAATAATAAACAAAATGATTATTTAACTTTAAGAATAGCAGACCCTGAAGATTTATGGATGCATACAAAAAATATTCCTGGTTCTCATGTTATTATAAAATGTGCTGGAAAAGAAGTTCCAGATAGTACTTTACTAGAAGGCGCTATGTTAGCTGCTTACTTTAGTAAAGCTAGAATGTCTTCTCAAGTTCCAGTTGACTATACTATGAAAAAACATGTTAAAAAACCTAGTGGTTCAAAGCCAGGTATGGTTATTTATGAAACTAATAGTACTATTTATGTAACACCTAATGAAGAGTTAGTTGTTAAATTAAAAAATAATTAATAAAAAGGTGAAATCTCATTATATATGCGGTTTCACCTTTTTATTGTGAAAAATTTCAATGTTATTCATATTACGATAAAATTCTTGTTATACATTTACAATGTTGTAATTATATTGTATATTTAATTTATTGGTTCTGTTAATTAGATATGATGATAATTATTCTCGACATGATTAATTTCCAAGATGTAATGAATCTAGTTTCAGAATCAATACAAATCCAAAGATAATACTTATCAAACTTTTTAATCCATTTAGAAATAGTTACATGATACACTTTGATATTCATGTAATCTAATAAATATGTTGAAATAGCTATTGTTGTAACATTGAGTGAATAATATAAGTTAATGGCATTAATTATAGTATTTATGCTGAATCTATGTCCTGAAAATGTATCTTTAGCAAATAGCTTTTCAGATGACGAATCATCAATAACTGAAGGTATAAGCTGTTTAATGGTATGATTACATTGTCGGTTATTACATTTAAAACTTACATGATATTTGTACTTGTGATGAAGGTACATACCTTTACCACAAGCTGGACATTTAGGATTATTAAGTTTTTTAATTGATTTTAGTGTAAATTGTCTACAACATTTTTTACACAAATACTTTTGATTACCTTTTTATCTTTGCCATTCTTATATAATTCAGTGCTATAGCACTCAGGGCATTTAACCGTAGGTTTCAATCTTCTCGACTCCTTTCAAATATGGGGAATATATTTTGTGGTGAAACTATTGTAAACCCTATCGGGGTCGAGATTCAAATATAAATAAGTTAACAGAACGGAAAATCTAGAATGGGGGATAATATGAAATATCCAAAATCTTTAACAAAAAAAAGCACTATAGGATTAATTGCTCCTGCTGGACCTCTAAGAAATATAAAAATAGAAGAAATTAAATATGAATTAAACAATATGGGGTATAAAGTTAAAATAGGAAAGAGCTGTTATTTGTCTTATAAAGGCTACTTAAGTGGGAATGATAAGGAAAGGGCACTTGATCTGGAGAGAATGTTTTTAGATAAAGATGTAGATGCTATTATGTGTATTAGAGGAGGGTATGGTTGCACGAGAATATTAGATTTAATAGATTTTAATATAATTAGAGATCACCCCAAAATATTTATCGGTTTTTCTGATATTACAGCGCTTCATCTTGTTATTAATCAAAAAAGCAATTTAGCAACTTATCATGGTATTATGGCGTCAAGTATACAAAAATGGGATGACTTCACATATAATTCTTTAATTAATGCTTTAAATTTCAAAGATGAATTAATAATAAAAAATCCTTATGATGAAAAGTTTATTTCTTTATATGATGGAAGTTGTGAAGGGATATTAGTAGGAGGTAATTTATCTTTAATAATTTCAACATTGGGCACGGAATATGAAATAGATACAAAAAATAAAATATTATTTATAGAAGAAGTAGGGGAATTCACTTATAAAATAGATAAGATGTTAAATCATTTGCAAATGGCAGGAAAGTTTGATGAATGTATAGGAATAATATTTGGAGAATTTACAAATTGTCATAAAGCATTTAAAAATGATGATGGTATACTTAATATCCTTGAAGAAATAGCCATGAAAAATAAAAAGCCAACTCTTTGTAATTTAAAATCTGGGCACTGTATTCCAATGGTAACTATACCATTAGGCATGGTTTGTCATATGAATTCATGTAACAAAACAATAATAATAAATAGAAAAGAAGGATAGTAAACTATCCTTAAGAAGAATTATTTGAAGGTGTAATTAAAAATAACAATATAACAAGAACAATAAAAAGTCTAAAAGACAAAATAATCACCACAAATCTTTTTATATTATGTATATTTAACTAAGTGTGGTATAATTCTTATTAAGTATAATTTTGGCAGGAGGAATTAACATGTCTGATGATAGAATAATTGATTTTAATGAATTAAAAAATAAAGTAAAAGACAGTGATGTGGATAAGTTTGAAAATTATATGTATGATTTATATTACTCTGTAGCAGATGGAAGTATGACTATGTCTCAATTCACATCTAAAATATATGAATATATGAGGGAAAATAATATATCTCAAGAAAAATTTATAAAAATGCAAAATAAATTAATGGAGAGATATGGTGTAGATCCAGCAGAGTTAGACAAACAAATAAGAAATTTTGGTTTAAATCCTAATAATTTAAGTTTTGATGATTTAAGCAAGTTTAACGCAGTAAATAATTCACAAAGCACAAATAATAAAGAAATAAAATCAGAAATGGATAAAAACTCTGACTTCTATAAAAAATACAGTAAAGATTTAGAAAATAAGGAATTAGTAACGACTTTCCTTAAAAATGATGTAAATGATGTAAAAATTATTTTAGACAAAGAAAAAGTAACTTTATTAAGTGAAGGAAGTATAAATTTAGTGGATGCACAATTAAATGAGTTATTATTATCTTATAAAAGTATGTATAATAACAAATTAAAAGTATCTATATGTGAAAACTGTAAAGAATACGATTATTAAAAATGCACTTCATTTGAAGTGTATTTTTTTAGGTAGTCATCATTTTTATATATTTGGAATTTCAGTTATTTTTATCATAACTTGTTTTTGTATTTCAGGATTATTTTATACAGGATTTCAAGATGTTTTAGTAAGTGTAAATGTGGATTATGAGTCTCATGATTGTATCATTGGAATTATAAATATTTTCTTGGGCTTTATTTTATTAGGTATGGCACTTAGTAATTATATTGTAAATTAGATTATAATAATTTAAAGTAAAAGAAGTTTTATAAAAAAGGGATAAATTCATACAGAGTTTATCCCTTTTTCACAATCATATAAAAAATTTATAGAATTTAAAAACTTTGTTTATAAGATAGTTAAAGCATTTCCGATAAAATTTCACAGGCTGATATAGCAAGTTTTGGACATTTTTCCTGTAAAATTCCTTTTGTAATAATTTTTTCAAATTCTTCAGGTTTTCCAATATCATAACCTAATATTTCTCTACAAATGATGCTTTTATTCTTCTCTTTAAATTTTGCTTCGAATTCTTTTGTTTTTGAAGAAATTATTTCTTTTGATTTGCTATCTCCAGGAGAGTAATGACCATATTTTAATCCTAAAGCCATTAATGCACCTGTTACGCAACCGCAGACCTCACCATTCCATAAACCGCCTCCAAAGGAAGAAGATACTTTAAGGGCAGTTTCTTGGTCCATACCTAATTCTTCACAGAATGAAGCTAAAACAACTTGAGAACAATCAAATCCTTGTTCAAAAAAATAATTAGCAACTTCTTCTTGTGTAATTATATCTCTCATATTATACCTCCCCAAAATATTTAATATAGTATTTAATTATGCAAAAGTTATTTATTATAATTATAAGTTGTTTATACAACAAAATTCCATGAAAATTAATTATTGCTTTAAATAGGGCAATAAAATAATAATTAAAAAGGCCAGAAAATTTCTGACCTTTTCATTATAAAATAATTTCTTTTACCACATTGATTCCATTTTGAATCATGCTATTTAAAAATATTGTATTTAGCATATCACCACTGTGGATTTCATCAATATCGTAAGTTTCCACTAAACTTATAGGAACAATAATATTTTTATCTAGATTATTTTGATTAAAGTAAGTTTTTAATGTTAAAACAAACTGATAAACACAAATATCAGTACAACAGCCTACAACTATGAAATTATCTAAGTTTTTATATTTTTCCATATCTAAAACAAAAAAGCCATTAGTAGAGTTCTTTTCTAAAATATTCATATTTTCTATGGAAAGTAGCTCTTGTACAACTTGGCTTTCCTTATCACCTCTTAGACAGTGAGAAGGGTAACTTTTTAACTCTACAGAGTTTTTATCATGAGTATCAGTAAAAGCTACTATAGTATTTATTTTTGAAGATAAAGCTTTTCCAAAATCAGCTATAGGATTAATTATTTTTTCTACTCTAGGAGAAGATAAGGCACCTTCTTTTGCAAATCCATTATTCATATCTACAATAAATAATCCAGTTTTGTCTAAATCATAATTGTTAATGCTTTCAGAAGATAAAGATTCTAAATTATTTAATAAAGATTTATAATTACTTAAAATTTTTTCCATTAAAAAACCTCCCAATATAATATAAATTAATTTTATATTTACTGGGAGGTTATGTCAATACATGTGTATATACACTTTATTTAAAATATTATATTAGCTATAAGTGTAATTATAGGTAGTGTAATAATTGTTCTTGTTAAGAAAATTAAAAATAAATCTTTAAATTTTATAGGAATATCTGACTTTAATATAACTGCACCTGTTTCAGTTAAATAAACAAGTTGAGATATAGATAAAGCTCCTATTATAAATTTAGTCATTTCATTAACATCACCACCAGAAATCATAATTGATGGTAAGAACATATCTGTAAAACCTACAAGTACTGCTGGTGCAGCTTGAGCAGCATCAGGAATTTGTAATAATTTTAGAATAAATACTACTGGAATAGATATTATATTGAAAAATGGAGTGAACTCTGCAACTATTAGAGATAAGGTACCCCAAGCCATTACTAAAGGCAGTAATGCAAAATACATATCTAAAACTGTTTTAAATCCATTATTTATTATTGTTGTAACTGATGGAGCTACTTCAGTTCTTTTTAATGCTCTTTCTAAAGCTACGTTAAATAAGTTACAATCTTTTGGGATAGATTCTTCCTTTAAGTGCTCAACATTATTAAAAGTCTCATTTTTGAACTTATTAAGAGGGAAAATTCTTGGCATAATAAGAGCACAAGCTAAAGATGCGATACAAACACTTCCATAGAAATAAGGGAAAATTGGCATAAATCCTAACTCATTGGCAATAACACTAGAGAAAGGTAATGATACTAAGGAAAAGCAAACAGATATTATTGCTGATTCTTTTGCAGTGTAATAACCTTGTTTATACTGAGTATCTGTTATCATAATTCCAAGCGTTCCATCACCCAACCAAGATGACACTGCATCTATAGCAGCACGACCTGGTACTTGGAATAATTTATACATATGCTTAGAGATTAAAGTACCTAAGAAATCCATTAGTCCAAAATCAACTACTAAAGGTAGTAAAAATCCTGAAACAAAAAATATGGCAACTAAACTTGGAAGTAAACTTAGCATTGTTTGACCAGTTTCTTCAGCTATTATAAATTCAGGTCCTATATTAAACACAGTCATTATTATAAATATTGATCCAAGGATTCTAAATACTAACCAAAAAGGTGATACTTTTAATAAATCTCTTAAAAAATTATTTTTTATATTTATAAAATGACTAATTGCAGATAAGACTGCTGATATTGTAATTATAGTCATTGCAAAATAAGGTAAGTAATTTGCAAATAAAATCTTAATTAATTCTGCTAAAAATCCTATACCGATATTGTAAGATGATAAACCTTCTAAATTTATCATATCTCCATAAGGAAGAGGAATAACAAATAAAATAAGACCTAAAAGAGAGGGCAATAAAAACTTTAATATGTTTTTATTAAATATTTTTTGTGTTGATAAATTTGTATTCTCCATATTATCCTCCATATAATTTTTTACGTTGTGTATTAAATAAATTAATAAAAAAATATTATGAAATCCATAATATTTTTTTATGTGAATATATTTTAAAGGTATATTTAGGAAAAGTCAATAAAAAGTTGATATATGTCGAATTTACTTATTAATAGTAGAAAAAATGTTAGGATAGTCAGTGAATATTCCATCGCATTTTAAATTTGATAACTTTTGATAATTTTCAATATTGTTTACGGTATAAGATAAGACTTCAAGATCTCTTCCATGACATTTTTTTATAAACTGTTTGTCAATTAATACAAAACTTGGATTGGCAAAGGAACATTTATTACTAACCATTTTATAAAAAATTAAATTTTTAATTCTTAATTTATAAAACTTTTCACTTATTAAATATGCAGTTTTTAATTTAGGACAGATTTTTTTTATTTTCTTAACACTTTTCATCTTAAAAGAAGAAATAATAACTCTTCTTTCCATTTTTAATTCTTTTATAAGATTAACAACATCTTCTTCTAAATTTTTATAATTAATTTTATTATTTTTTAATTCTATATTAATTATAAACTTGGTAGGTTTGAATAAAATAAGAACTTCTTTTAAAGTAGGTATTTTACACTCTGGATTATTTTCATAACCGTTAAAAGAAGAATTTAAAGATTTAAGTTCTTTTAAAGTCATATTTTTAACATAACCAGTAGAATTAAAAGTTCTATCAACTTTTTCATCATGAATTACTACTAAATGATTATCTTTAGTCTTTTGGACATCTAGTTCTATTCCGTATAGATCTAAATTAATACATTTTTTAAAAGATAACATAGTGTTTTCTGGATAAAATCCACTTAAACCTCTATGGGCAAATATCTTCATAATAAAACCTCCAAGTATAATTTAATTAAAGGCCTAAGTTTTTACACTTAGGCACTTTTATTTACTTTTGAGCTGCTATTTCTTCAGCTAAGTTATTTAAGTATTCCCATCTTTCATATTTATGCTCTAACTCTTTTTCAAGTTTTTCCTTTTCATCCATTATTTCTTGTAATTTAGTAAAGTCAGTGGCATATTTAGATGTATCATTATCCAATTTTTCTATTTTTTCTTCTAAAGTAGCTATATCATCATCTATAGTATCAAATTCTCTTTGTTCATTGAAAGAAAATTTAAGTTTTTTATTATTTTTAGGTTTTTCATTTTTGACTTTTACTTCTTTAATAGGTGTTTCATTAAATTCTTCAAATTCTATTTTTTCATTTTCTCTATAAAGAAGGTAATCGCTATAATTTCCTGTGTAAATATGGATTTTACCATTTCCTTCATAAGCAAAAATTTTATTACAAATTCTATCAAGGAAGTATCTATCGTGGGAAACTGTAATTACCACACCTTTAAATTCATCTAAATAATCTTCAAGACGATTTAGAGTTTCTATATCTAAATCATTTGTAGGTTCATCTAGTAAGAGTACATTAGGAGCAGACATCAAAACTCTAAGTAGATGAAGTCTTCTTCTTTCTCCACCAGATAACTTTCTTATATAAGTATATTGCATAGTTCCATCAAATAGGAATTTTTCACACATTTGAGAAGCTGTAATTTTAGTACCATCAGCTGTAGTTATATAATCACTTTCTTCTTTAACATAGTCTATTGCTCTCATATCAGGATGCATATGAGAATCATCTTGAGAGAAGCAACCTATTTTTACAGTTTCACCTATTTCTATACTTCCACTATCTGGTTTAATTTTACCGTTTAAGATATTGATTAGTGTAGATTTTCCAAGACCATTTTTACCAATTATACCTATTCTGTCATGTCTAGCTAAAGTATATTCAAGCTTATCAATTATTTTTTTATTTTCAAAAGATTTAGATATATTGTGTATTTCTATAATTTTGTTACCAAGTCTAGAAGAACCTACAGATATATCTAGCTTTTCATCAATAATATGTTTGTCAGCATTTACAAGTTCATCAAATCTTTGAAGTCTAGCCTTTTGTTTTGTAGTACGAGCTTTAGCACCTCTTCTTACCCAAGCTAATTCTTTTCTAAGTAAGTTTTGACGTTTTAACTCACTTGATTGTTCTAAATCTAGTCTTTCAGCTTTCTTCTCTAAGAAGTGAGAGTAGTTACCATCATAACTAAATAGTCTTCCTTTATCTAACTCTAAAATTCTATTTGTAACTCTGTCTAGGAAATACCTATCATGAGTTATCATTAGCAGAGAACCTTTAAATTTATTTAAATATTCTTCTAACCAGTCTATAGTGTCGTTGTCTAAGTGGTTGGTAGGTTCGTCTAGAATTAATAATTCACAAGGCGTAATTAAAGCAGAAGCTAGAGAAACCCTTTTTCTTTGTCCACCAGATAATTCTTTTACTTTTTGATTGAAATCTTTAATTCCAAGTTTCATAAGAACAGTTTTTGCTTCACTTTCTAAGTCCCATAAATTTAAATCATCCATTTTACTTTGTAGGTTAAGTAGTTTTTCGTTTAATTTCTCATCATAAGAAATATTTATTTTTTCTAAAATATCTTGATACTGACCTATTAATTGCATTTCAGAAGAAGTTCCTTTAAAAACTTGTTCTAAAACAGTAGCTTCTTCATCGTAATATGGATTTTGTGGAAGATATTCAATTCGAACTTTATTTGCTTTTATTATATTTCCACTTTCACTTTCTTCCACTCCGGCTATTATTTTTAATAAAGTAGATTTACCAGTACCATTTACACCGATAAGTCCTATTTTTTCTCCTTCATTTATACCTAGAGAAATATTATTTAGTAGAGTTTTTTCTGAGTAGTTTTTACTTATATTTTCTAAGCTTATTAAATTCATTTTAATCACCTTTTATTTCATTATTTATTTTTAATTATAAATATATAATAATCATTGAAATTTACTAAGAATATATTGTAAACTTTGATTGACGTCTTTATAATTGTTAGTTAAAATATAAACTTATTATAACTCAAATATGTGTGTATAGACTAGTTATTATTAAAAAGTTAAAAATTATACTAAGGGTATTTTATAATTATTAAAATAATTACAGAAAAAAACAAAAAGGAATTTGAGGTGGTAATATGAAATTTTATATATCTCAGATGGTAGAAACAGAAAAGATTTTACCAATTTTAAGAAAGTATGATGTGGGGGTAGAAGTAGTTCAGTTTGCGAATCCGTATGTATTAGATCATAGATATGAAATTATGGATGAATACAAGAGGGAATTAAAGGAGTTATATAATAATGTGGATTTAATAATTCACGGACCTTATGCGGATTTATGCCCTGGTAGTAGGGATAATGAAATAAAAAGGGTAACTAAACTTAGAATGGAACAAGCTTTTGAAGTTGCAAATTCTTTGGGAGCTAAAAAAATTCTTTATCATAATGGATATATGCCAAATACTTATAGTAATGTGGAGTGGAAAGAAAATGCATATAATTATTGGAAAGAATTTATAAAAAGTAAAAATAATATGCCTATAGTTATTGAAAATGTTCTTGATGAAACGTATGATCTTATAGAAGATTTGATGAAGAGAGTAGATGATGAAAATTTTAATGTATGTATAGATATTGGGCATGCAAATGTTTGTTCTCATATTAGTGTGGATGAATGGATGGACAAACTTGATTTTAAATTAAATCATATACATTTACATAATAATTATGGTGACAAAGATAGTCACTTTGGAATAAATAAAGGTAATATGGATATAATAAAAATTTTACATAAGCTAAATGAAAAAAAAGATGATGATTTAACAATATCTTTAGAAGTAGCAGACTTAAATGAATTAGTAGAATCTTTAGATATACTTGTTAAAGAAAAATTCATTAAATTAAAAGAGGAGAGATAAATTTTATCTCTCCTATAATATATTAATTATAAACTTTTTTTCCACTTATTAACGTAATCAGCAAGAATTCTTTTTAAAGCAATACCAATTGCAGCATAAGCTTCATCATAAAGATTGGCAAGAGAAATTCTTATGGACCATTCAGGACCAGCAAAACCACCACCGCCAAGTAAAACTATGGAAGAATCCTGAGCTAAATCATAAAGTATATCTACAGGTTTATAATTTTCCTTTAGATAGTTAGCAAATTTAATACCATGATGTTTTGTTGCCCATTGTAATAAATCAAATTGAGTATAGTAACAAGCATCATTTGGGTTGTTATCCATTTCTAAACCTAAAGAATTAAATAATAATTTTTTACGATTATAACAAATTTCCATTGTTTTATGTTTATACTCATTTTTCTTATCTATAAGAGTAAAGGCAGAGAAAAATGCCATTTGAACTTGTTGTGGTGTAGAAAGACCAGCAGTATGATTTAGAGCAACTTGTCTACTATCAGCAACTATTCTATCTATAAAAGGTACGTTTTCTGGTATGGGATTCATATCAGCATATCTTCTATTTGTTCTTTTTCTTATAGAATAAGGCAATTTTTTTATTAATTTATCAAACACATTTTCTTCATGTAAGGCAATAGTTCCAAGTCTCCATCCAGTAACACCAAAGTATTTAGAATAAGAATAAGTACCGATTGTGTTATATGGTAAATCAGCCATTAAAGATTTAAATCCAGGGACAAAAGTACCATAAACATCATCTGAAATAATCATTAAATCTTGATTATGATTATTTACTATATCTACTATTTTAGAAATAGATTTATCACATATAGCAACAGATGGAGGATTACTTGGATTAACGACAAATAATGCCTTTATATCTTTATCAGCTAATTTTTCCAGTTCTTTATCAGAACATTGCCAAGTTCTTTCACCGTTTTCATCAATTTCATCAGAATTTATATAAACTACTTCAAATTCATATCTTGGAAGATGAGGTATTTCTAAGTATGGTGTAAATACAGGAGTCATTATGGCAATTTTATCTCCTTTAAGAAGAAGATTATTTGCTATTAAGGAATCAAATATATAACACATGGCAGCAGTGGCACCTTCAACGGCAAATACATTAAAATCTCCACCTTTTTCTATATTATATTTCATTTCTGATTTTAAGTATTCTTTTACTATTTTTTCTATATGAATAAGTATTCTATCTGGAAACGGATAGTTATCACCTATTATGGCATCACATAATTCATGTAAAAAATCATCTGCATTAAAATTTAATTCATTTATTCCATATTCTATTATTTCCCTAAGTGTTTCAATTCCAGGCATATTAGAATTTTCATTTATAAATTTATAAAATCTATTATATATACCTGTTTTTTTAGGGATACCAGTTAAATCACCGTTGTCCCATGAAAATCTACTTTCAGTTATGGCAAAATGACCAAAAGTAAAGAATGCTTCTCTAGGAGTTGCAGCAACCCAGTTAGGATTTCCGCGTCCTGCATCAAGTAAAGTTCTAGTACTTTTTCTATTTGATGTATTAGCTAATTCAATAAGTTTATTTTTAAATTCAAAAGGACTTATTTTACCATAAATATTTTCTAATTCTTGTCTATTAAGATTAATATTGTCCATTAAAAAGACCTCCACATATATTTTAAACTATTAATATTATTTTATTTAGAATACAAAGTATTATAAAACTATTTATTTAAATAGTAAGGTTTTTTGCCAATTATATTATAATATAATTGGCAGATTAAAACAAATTATTTAAAATAAAAGATTATTTTATAAAAAACCATACTTTTATAAATTTAAAGAGTATATATACTTTTTATGAATAATAAAAAATTCAATTCGTTCATGTCGCCAACGGCTTCGTCCGTTGCTCTACCAAGCGGTTGGAATTTATATTTTATCCACAAACAGATAAAATATAAATTCTTAACAATTAAAAAATGCATAAAACTTGTTTTAGCTTTATGCATTTATATTTAATTCATCAATAGTTTCACCAATTATTTTTATGCCTTTTTCTATATCCATATCAGATAAACGAGATAAGCCTAAACGAAGTGTATTTTTACCCTTATTATCTATATAAAATAAATCACCAGGCATAAATATAACATCTTTTTTATAACATTTTTCTAATAGATTTCTTGTGTCTATATTTTTTAATTCTAGAAACAAGTGAAGACCACCATCACCAATAATATGCTCAGTTTTAATATATTTTTTTACACATTCTTTAGCAAAATTAAATTTGTCTCCATAAAATTTTCTAGTTTTTTTTATATATTTTTCAAAAGCACCATTTTGAAGATAGTCATAAAGTATTCCTTGGTCTAAAAAGGATACATGAATATTGGTAGATCTTTTTACACTTTCCAATCTAGTTATGAGATCTTTATCACAAAGAATCCATCCAATTCGAAGTCCTGGAAATAATATTTTCGAAAAACTACCTATATAAATTACACCATTACTATTATTATCTAAAGAACAAATAGGAAATATGTGAGAAGAAGAGTAGAGAAGCTCCTCATTAAATCCATCTTCAATAATTGGTATGTTATTTTTTTTCATTAAATTATAAAATTTATATCTATTTTCTGGAGACATAACAATACCTGTAGGATTATGATAAGAAGGCGTAATATAAGAAAATCTTATTTTGTCCTTATATTGTTTTAATTTCTTTTTTAAATCATCAAAATCAAGTCCATTTTCATTCATATCAACAGGTATTATATTTAGCCCATGAGATTTCATAATTTTTATAGAGGTGTTATGTGTAGGATTTTCACATAATATATAATCACCTTTATTGGTTAAGGTAGATATTATAAGATTTAACCCTTCAGTAAAACCATTTACCATAAGTATATCTTTGCCATAAGTATTTACGCCTTTTTTATTCATATATCCATGTAAATAGTCGATTAAAGGTTTATATCCTTGTGCATAGCCATAGTTTAAAAGTTTATGGCCCTCTAAATTAAATCTATTTAAAAAGGATTTCTTCAACTCTTCCATATCAAATAATTCTCCATCGGGAGAAATACTTTTAAAAGAAATTTGTCCAGCTTTCCAACGAACTTCATTTTTCATAATATCCATATCATTTGATATTTTCATATAATCATTTTCAAAATTTTTGTAATCTAACTTCCAATGACTTTCGATTATGGTATTTTCGCTATTTACAAAAGTACCTTTTCCCGATACAGAATAAATAATTCCTTCAGATTTTAATTCTTCATAAGCTGATATTATGGAGTTTCTACTAACCTTTAAAATTAAACTAAGCTCCCTTGTAGAAGGAAGCTTAGAGTTATGAGGAAGAAGACCTTTTGCAATCATTTCTTCCAAGTATTTTTTTATTTGAACATAAATTGGTTCTTTATCGTTAATTGTTAAATCGGAGAATAACAAATTATCACCTCTAAGCTTTATTTATATAAGTAATTATATAAAATAAACTTAGTATAGTCTAGATTCTTATTTTAAAGAAGTCTCCATGATTTTATCAACTAATTCACTATAAGATAATCCTTTTGCATTGGCACTTCTAGGAATTAAACTTGTAGGTGTCATTCCTGGAAGTGTATTTAATTCAAGAACATAGAAAGTACCATTTGATAATATGAAGTCAGCTCTTACATAAGCTCTGCAATAGAAGGTATCCCAAACTGCTTTAGAAGCTTTATTTATTTGATCTTGTAAATCTTTTTCTAGATAAACTACTTCTTCTTTAGCAGCATTTGCACCAGTAGAGTATTTTGATTCAAAGTCAAAAAATCCTGTTGGTGATGATATTTTTATAGTTGGATAGACTTCTCCATCAAGTACAAAAGAAGTATATTCGTCTCCAGGAAGATAAGCTTCTATCATTACAATATCATCAACTTCTAAACCAGCTCTAACTGCATCTTCAACATCTTCTCTACATTCAACTTTAAATGTAGCAACAGAAGAACCACCGCTATTTGGTTTTATAAAAACTGGATATCCCATTTCCTCTATCTTATCGTAATCTATATCTTCTATTGATCTTGCAATAGTCCAATCTGCAGTAGGAATACCAGAGTCCCTAAGCATTTTCTTAGTTATGTTTTTATCCATACACATGGCAGAAGTTAAAGGACCACATCCTGAGTATGGTATGTCCATAGATTCTAATATGGCTTGAACTGTACCATCTTCACCGTACTTACCATGTAACATTAAAAAGGCAAATTCAATACCTTTTGGCATTTTATTAATAACATCCATTTTATCATTTAAAATAATTTCATAAACTTCGTATTTATCTCTATCTAAAGCATCAACAACAGATTTACCTGAATTTAAAGATACTTCTCTTTCAGTGGATATACCACCCATCAAAACTGCAACTTTTTTTTTCATAACCTTCACTCCCATTTTTAATTCTTAATTAGAACAATATTATTATATTTAACTTTTCTAATAACAATTATATGTTTAAATTTTTATAATCGAAAGTACCACGAAAGATGTTATTTTTATTATATGTGGTTTATTTAATAAAAAACTATATAAATAAATTGCTTATTACATAACTTAGAGTACATATAAGTTTAGACCAAGATTTTGAAACAGTCATGGAAGCAGCAATAGTTAGGGCATCAATACAAGTGTTTGATGCAAGGATAACATCTTCTAAGCTAAACTTAAAAATACGATCAGATTATAATTATATTTTTGCTCTAAATAAATACTAAAAGCAGCTCATCTAGTGATAAAAGTACATAATACCCATATATTATTAGGATTTATAAATGTTTTCATAAAAATATCCAAAATTGATTATATTTATTAATATTAATTTTAATATTCGAAGATATATAGAAAATATAGGTTGTTATGGTAAACTTTATTAAGTAAATAATTTGTATAAATAGTCTACTATATTACTTGAAATTTTATACATTTTAATATAAATTTTAACTGTGTAAATAAATATAAGAGGGTGATTAAAATTAAAGCTGAAATAATAACTGTAGGAACAGAAATCCTTTTGGGAGATATATTAAATACAAATACTCATTACTTAGCAAATGAACTAGCTAATATGGGTATTGATGTTTATTATCAAATTACTGTAGGTGACAATGAAGATAGATTATATAGACAAATAGATGAAAGTTTTAAAAGAAGTGATTTAGTAATTTTAACTGGAGGTTTAGGACCTACTCAAGATGATATTACGAAAGAAGTATGTGTAAAATATCTTAATTTAAAAATGAAATTTCATGAAGAGTATTGGCAAAAAATAATTGAAATACACAATAAAATGAAAAGAGTACCTACAGAAAATAATAAAAAACAAGCTTATTTTCCTGAAAATTCTATAATAGCATCTAATAAATATGGAACTGCTCCTGGATGTATTATAAAAAAAGGCAATAAAACAATTATTATTATGCCAGGGCCACCTAAGGAAATGAAACCTATGTTTGAAAATCATATAAAGCCATATTTATTAAAAGATAATAAAAAAATAATAAAATCTAAAGTTATTAGAATTATAGGTGTAGGAGAGTCAAAAATTGAAAATGATTTACTAGATTTAATTGAAAAACAAGTAAATCCAACCATAGCAACATATGCTAAAGATGGAGAATGTACAGTTAGAATAACTGCTAAAAGTAACACTGTTGAAGAAGTAGAAAAGTTAATATTACCTGTATGTGAAGAAATTAAAAATAGATTTAAAGAAAAAGTATATGCAGAAGGTGAAACTACTATAGAAGAAGTTGTAGCAAAAATGTTAGTTGAAAATAATTTAAAAATTGCTGTGGCTGAATCTTGTACTGGGGGGATGGTATCTTCAGCTTTAATTGATTATCCAGGCATATCTTCTGTATTTATGGAAGGATGCGTAACTTATTCCAATGAAGCTAAGGTAATGAGCCTTGGAGTAAAAGAGGAAACACTAAATACTGTTGGAGCTGTAAGTGAAGAATGTGCAAAAGAAATGGCAGAAGGTGTAGCTAAAAGACATAATACAAATATTGGATTATCTACAACGGGTATTGCAGGACCACAAGGTGGAACTACAGAAAAACCTGTGGGTCTTGTTTATATGGGAATTACTATAAATAATAAAACGATAGTGAAAAAATACATATTTAATGGAGATAGACAACAAATTAGAAGTAGAGCTTGTAAAACTTTATTAAATGATTTAAGACTAGAATTATTAAATATATAATATGAATTTTGGGAGGAAAAATGATTAAACATATATTTTGTGACTTAGATGGAACACTTTATAATAAGGGAATAAGCAAAGAGGATATAAAAGCCATAGAAGAAATAGAAAAAGAAGGTGTAATTTTTCATATAGCAACAGGAAGAGTATTTAAACAAGCGTATAAAATGGTAAATGAAAATTTTAAATTAAATGGTTACTATATATGTGAAAATGGATCTTTTATATTTGATAAAGATGAAAATTTAATTTTAAAAAATCCTTTAGATGATCATATAGTAAGAAAAATAATAAGTACTTTTGATTCTAAAACAGCTCATATATATTTAAAATATGATGGCAATGTGGTATTAAGTGGAGGAGCGGATATATTTGACTATTATAGTAAGGACTATATTGTGGATAAAGATTTATTTAAAGGATATGATTTTGGAAATTTGGTAGGTAATGTGGGGATACTTTCAGATAATATGGATGAACTTAAAAGATTAGAATATTTTTACAAAGATAAATTTAAAGATGTCTGTGATATTTATCTATCAGGTCCTTATACTTTGAATATAGTACCAAATCACGTATCTAAGCGTAGAGCAATAGAAACTATTTGTGAAAAATACAATGTAAATTTAGATGAAATTGCTACAATGGGTGATTCTCCAAATGACATATGTATGCTAAAAAATATAAAATGCAGTTTTGTTATGGAAAAAGGATTAGATGAAGTAAAGAAAAATGCAACTTATGTTGTAAATAGTGTAAAAGAAGGCATAGAAGTTATAAAAAAAATAAATAGGACTATTTAATAGTTCTATTTATTAAATATAGTTTGCATATTAAATACAGTTTGCAAAAATATATGAATTTGCAGTATTGATTAATATACAGTCAAGAATATGGTTTACTACAATATTACAAGCATATGATGAATATTTCAAATCGTTTTCATAACTTATATTACAAGATTTATAATCTTTATATAAATTATAAAAAAATTCTTCTACACTATGGTTAATTTCACACTCTAAATCACAATTTGAAAAGTCCATTATTTTTGCATAAGAAGCAAGCTCTTTTTCATATGTAACGTGTTTATTCATGCTATGACTAAATTCCCAACGTTCACTATGAGGAGCTGTGAAAAAGTCACATAAAAAATGGCATACTACACCTAATTCTTGGCTAAGTTTACTTATTGAAAAGTATTTTTCTAAGGAACTTAAAGTAAGTTGACATAAGTTTTTGATTTTTTCCATAACCATGTCAAATGACTCTTCTAAATAATGCTTGTTAAGAACATATTTTGAAGAGATATCTGGCTTTATATTTCCATAAATAAAATTTTTATCGCTAAGAAAAAATGTTTTATTTGAATCTAAATTTTTTAGTATATTTTTAGATATAATAAAATGTGTGTTCATTAACATTATTTCACCTCATATATTCGTATATATTTAAAATTATATGTGAGTTTTTAATTTTTTAAACAAGAATAACTATTTATATGATAGCAATAATAAAAAATAAATTCAACATGATAATCATACCAAATAAAGATAAATATTGATAAAAAGGAGACGATAAATATGAAAAAAGTATTAGTATTACTAGCTGATGGTTTTGAAGAAATTGAGGCATTAACCGTAGTAGATGTATTAAGAAGGGGAAATGTTGATTGTAAAATATGCTCAATTGAAGATGAGGATGTAAGAGGTACTCATGATATAATTATTAAATCTGACTGTAATATAAATGAAATAAATAGTGAAGAATATGATGCAGTGGTTTTACCAGGAGGTCTACCAGGTGCAGATAATTTAAAAGCAGATTGTGTAAAAGAATTAGTTATAAAAATGAATGACAAAAACAAAATTGTTGCAGCTATATGTGCAGCACCAGGCACTTTAGAATATTTTAATATATTAGAAGGTAAAGATTGTACATCTTATCCAGGATGTATTGAAGATAAAGATAAGGTTAATTACATAGAAGATGAACTTGTAGTTGTGGATAAAAATATAATAACTAGCAGAGGTCCCGCTACAGCGCTAATGTTTGCTTTAAAAATTTTAGAAGAATTAGGTTATATAAATGAAATGGAAGAAATAAAAGAAAGTATGCTTGTAAACTTATACAATAAATATGCAAAATAATAAAAAGAAAAATTTCGAAAATTTCACATATGAAAAATTAATAAATATATTATGCCAAGAATTATTTAATTATTGTTATGTAAATTCAATTAAAAGTGCAGTAGCTGCAGTTTTACTTTATTTATTAATGCCGATAATAAGTAAAAATATTTTAAATGAAGTAAATAATTTAACAATGATGATATATTCATTTATAACAGGAGCTATAGTACTTATTTCTAAAGTAAACTTTACAAGAATAGAACATAGTTTAGCTGAAATGCCTGTTCTTATAAATGTTGTAGGTTTTGGAGTGTTTTCTGGAGCTCTTGCTTACATATGTTATACTACAGGAGTTAAAAGTGGAATAGAACTTTCTGTAGCTGGTGTAATAGCGTCTATAGACAAATTATTGGATGGACTATTATGGGACAATCATTTAATACGATAAAAATAATAGGTGTTTGTTTAATGGTAGTATCAGCTATTGTCGCACTAAAAAGTGTAACTGAGCCTAAAGAAAATCCTAAGGATAATAATAATTTAGAAGATCTTGCAAAAGAAGCTTAAATTTAATAAAAACAAAAGTCCTCAAGAAAGTTTTCTTGGGGACTTTTAATTACAAAATTATTTTGTTGAAGGTACGTATTTTATACCTTGGAAAGAATCCCTTGCTTTCATAGTATCATCTATGGCATTTAATACTTCCCATTTTTTTAGTGACCAAAGAGGACCTACTAAATCTTCTTTTTTACCATCGCCAGTAAGTCTATGAATAACCATTTCTGGTGGTAAAACTTCCAATTGATCACAAACTAAATTTACATAATCTTCTTGACTCATTAAAGTCATCATACTTTTATCAAGCATTCTAGCCATAGGAGTATCTTTTATTACATGAAGTAAATGAATTTTTATTCCATGTACATTTAAATCAGCTACAGCCTTAGCCGTTTCCATCATCATATTATAATCTTCTCCAGGAAGACCATTTATAATATGAACAACAGTTTTAATATTTTTTGCTTTTAATTTTTCTACACCTTCTAAAAATGTTTTATAGTCATGACCTCTATTTATTATTTTAGAAGTTGAATCATGGATAGTTTGAAGTCCAAGTTCTACCCATAAATTAGTTCTTTCATTAAGTTCAGATAAATACTCAACTACATCATCTTCTAAGCAGTCAGGACGTGTTGATATGGAAAGACCTACTACGTCATCTTGTTCTAAAATAGTTTCGTATTTTTCCTTAAGCACTTCTAGAGGAGCATAAGTATTAGTAAAAGCTTGGAAATATCCTAAATATTTAGCGTTTGGCCATTTTTTTAGCATCATTTCTTTTACTTCACTAAATTGTTTTATTAAATCATCTTTTGGATTACCTGCGAAATCACCAGAACCTTCTTTGGAGCAATAAGTACATCCTCCATAAGAGACTTTTCCATCTATATTTGGGCAAGTAAAACCTGCATTTATAGAAACTTTAAAAATTTTCTCGCCAAAAGTATTTCTTAGATAGTAATTCCAAGTATGATATCTTTTATTATCATCAAAAGCATATTTGAACTTTGCCATTTCATCACCTTTTTCCTATGATTTATACATAGTTATATTAACATAAATTTTTATTATATACAAATTTGTAAAAATAATTTATTATGAAAAGAAAATATTTTGAAGTAATAAAGTTTACTTTTATTAATACAATTTATTAATGGTGAAATAAAGGGGGGATAATATGGATAGAAATGATGATAATAAGGACATTATAAGAGAAGCTCGTCAAAAAGCTAAAAATGAAAAAGAGCCTAAAAAAAATTTAACAGCAGATGAAAAAGACACAAAAGAGGAAGTAAAAGAAAAGATAGTAAATGATGAAGAATTAAAAGATAAAAAAACTAATAAAAATAAAATCTATATAGGAATGATATGCTTTTTTGTATTAATTGGAATAATGTATTTTAGTGCAAAAAGATATGATAATTTAGTTTATCCTAATATTTATTTATATGAAGAAGATGTATCTAAATTAAATAAAGAAAAGTTAAATGATAAAATTGATATTTTAATAAATGATATAAATAAAAAACTAATTACTATAAAAGTTAAAGATAAAAAATATGAAATAAAAGTATGTGAAATAATAAAGAAAATTGATAAAAATAAAACGGCAAATGAAATAATGAGTTATGGAAAAGATAAATTTTTTATGGAACAGTTTGGTTTAATTTATTTAAATGTGGCAAGAGAATATAAATTTAATATGAAAATAGATAATGATGTTATACAAGAAAAAGTCAATGAAATTTATAAAGAAACTACTATATCAGCTATAGAGCCTACTTTAGAGATAGATGATGAAAATGTTAAAATAATTTCAGGCAAAGATGGTCAAGGAATAGATAAAAAATCTCTTACAAATAAAATAATAGATTCAATAAATAGCGATGAAATTGGAAAAACTAATATAGTACTTACAGAAGAATACAAAATAATTAAATCACAAATAAATGAAAAAGATCTTGTAAAAGTGAAAGATAAAATATCAACAGCTACAACTTATTTTGGTGGAACAGGGTATAATAGAGGATTAAATATTGCCAATGCTGCTAGCAAAATAAATGGAACTTTGCTAATGCCTGGTGATGAATTTTCATATGAGGAAAAGGTAAGTCCTGTGGAGCTTTTTAATGGATATCATATGGCGCCAGTAATAGTAAATGGCACTCATAAAAATGCTCCTGGTGGAGGTGTTTGCCAAGTATCAACAACCTTATATAATGCAGAATTAAAGGCAGGAATTATTCCAATAGAAAGACATAATCATTCAAAAGCCATATCTTATGTACAAAAAGGCTTAGATGCAACATTAGCTACAGGAAGTAAAAATTTAAGATTTAAAAATCCTTATGACTATCCTGTTTATATTAGAGCTTATACATCAGGAGGACAAATTACAGTAGAATTTTGGTCCAATAAAAAGGTTTTAGATGGGAAAAAATACACTCCTGTAAGTTTTATTAAAGGAAGTATAGCCAATACTTACCTTTACAGTTATAATAGTAAAGGAGAATTAATATATAAAAAATTTATAGACACAAGTGTATATAAATAAAATATTATAATTCTTTTAAATAATACATACGAAAGACAAATTAAAAAGGAGAATATATTATGAAATTATTTTTAGACACAGCAAATGTGGAAGATATAAAAAAAGTAAATGATATGGGAGTTATATGTGGTGTAACAACAAACCCATCATTAATAGCAAAAGAAGGAAGAGATTTTACAGAAGTAGTTAGAGAAATTGCTTCAATAGTAGATGGACCAATAAGTGGTGAAGTAAATAGTGATGATGCTAAAGGTATGATAGCAGAAGCTATGGAAATAGTAAAAATACATCCAAACATGGTGGTAAAAATACCAATGACAGGTGAAGGATTAAAAGCAGTAAAAGCATTATCTGCTCAAGGAATAAAAACAAATGTAACTTTAATATTCTCAGCTAATCAAGCATTACTTGCTGCAAGAGCTGGAGCAACTTATGTATCGCCTTTCTTAGGAAGATTAGATGATATATCTACAAATGGAATGGACTTAATAAGAACTGTAGCAGAAATGTTTGATATACATGGTATAGAAACAGAAATAATAGCTGCAAGTGTTAGACATCCAATGCATGTAACAGACGCTGCATTAGCTGGTGCTCATATAGCAACAGTACCTGCAAAATTAGTTTACCAAATGTTAAATCATCCATTAACTGACCAAGGAATTGAAAAATTCAAAAAAGACTGGGCAGATGCTTTTGGAGATAAATAATATAAAAATAAAAAAATCACTGAAGAATTTATTTTTCAGTGATTTTTTTATTTTTATATCAATAAGTAAATTAAAGGAGATTAAGAATAATTTATTGAAATTTATCTGTAAGTTAATTATGAAAGTAGGAAAATTTATGGAAAAGATAACTTATTTTTTATGTGAAAGTAATGAAAGTTCTACTGAATTTTATAAAAAAAATTTGAATTTTTCAAAGAAAGTATTAAACAAACTTGAAGATAACTTTTCTAATGATATAAATGATTATATGAATTATATAAATAAAAATAACATGGAACAATTGAGAAGTAAATCTGAATATTTACTGGAAATATTGATGATAGGTGTGTTTTGGAAAGAACATGTAAATAAAGCTATAAGTTTAAGTAAAATACCTAGAAACATACTGATAAAATTATCAACTTTAAGAGAAAAAGAAAGTATAAAGAAAATAGTAGATATAAATAGAGGACTATTAGAATATTTATTTTTAAATAGAAGGTCAAATGACAAAGTTAAAATTTCATTGGAAAATTATAAAAAACTAGTAAATTACTTAAAAGCTTGTGGTGATTATAAAGAAGAAGCAAAACGATTAGAAGTATGGATAAGTTACTTTTTTAGCCTAAATAAAAATAAAGTAGACAAAATATTAACTTCATATTTGGAGTTTGCAAAGTATTTTGAAGATATAAGTCAAGAAGTTTTAGGAATATATACGAAAAATGTAAACTTGTTTTTGAAAAATATAGATAAAAAATATAAATATAGAGAAGATTTTTTATTCTGTAGTAGAAAAGAAGTTGAGTATCATTTAAATATGGTTGGAGCACAAATTATGAATGAAGCTTATAGAAAAGAATTTTTAAAAACAAAAGAAAAAGGACTACTTTTACCTTCATGTATGAGAATTAAAGATGAAAAAAATTGCAAAGCAATAAAAACATAAGAAGGTTATATTTGTAATAGTTGTAGCAAAAATTGCAATGTAAATAAATATGATAAACTGGGGAAAAAGTATAATTTTCAAGTATATATAATTCCACATGAATCAAGTATATCTGTGAAAAATAAAATTAAAGATGGTCATATAGGCATAATAGGTGTGGCATGTGTGCTTAATTTGATTTCAGGGGGACTTAAAGCTAAAAACTTAGGATTTGTGCCTCAATGTGTATTTTTAGATTATTGTGGTTGTAAAGATCATTGGCATGATAAAGGTATTATAACAGATATTAATATGAGTTATTTATTATATTCATTAGGGATAGAAGAATGTTAAATATAAAAAGGGAAGGTGGCTTAGTTTTTTAAGGGAATTTTTAAAATTATTTTATGCAATATTGGGGACATGTGGTAGGTGTTAGAATGCAAGGTGATATGAGGAGTGAAGTTTTCACTCATCTTCAAAAACTACCTAATTCATATTTTGATAATAATAAAAGTGGTGTTACCATGTCTAAAATAATAATTAATTTTACAGAGCAATATCAAAATGGTATGACTGGATTTGAAAGATTTATGGAAATAATGAGAGAAGATACAGAAAAAGAATATAAAAATCCTATAGAACTTAAAAATGTTAAAGATAATATAGAGATTGACAATGTTTCCTTTAAATATGAAGATAAAAAGCAAATATTAAAGAATTTAACTTTATCTATAGAAGCAGGAAAAACTGTAGCTTTAGTTGGACCATCTGGAGGAGGAAAAACCACACTTTGTAATCTGATTCCTAGATTTTATGATTTTAATGAAGGTGATATAAAAATAGATGGTATTAGTGTAAAAGAAGTAAGTTTAAAATCTTTAAGAAAAAATATTGGAGTAGTTCAACAAGATGTATTTTTATTTACAGGAACTATAAAAGAAAATATATTATGTGCCAAACTAGATGCCAGTGATGATGAAATTATAGATGCAGCTAAAAAGGCTAAAATTCACGATTTTATACAAAGTTTACCTAAAGGTTATGAAACGTATATAGGAGAGCGTGGAGTAAAATTATCTGGTGGACAAAAGCAAAGAATTTCCATATGTAGAGTATTTCTAAAAAATCCACCAATAATAATTCTTGATGAAGCCACATCTGCCCTTGATAATGTAACAGAAAGAGAAATTCAAAAATCCCTTGAAGAATTAAGTAAAGATAGAACAAATCTTGTTATAGCTCATAGATTATCAACAATAAAAAATGCCGATGAAATAATAGTACTTACAGATAGTGGAATTGTAGAAAGAGGAAACCATGAAGAATTAATAGTGGTGGAATTTATAGTAAATTACACGTAAGTTAAAATAATAAAACCTGAGCAAGAAATTTTGTTCAGGTTTTATTACGTTAAAAAATAATTCAAAAAATATGATAACAAAAATTATATGAAAATGATAATTATTTTCATTTACAAAATGAGATAAAGATGCTATCATTATATTAAATAAATCTCAAGGGGGAAAAAATTATGAATAATAAAATAAATATAATATTCTGGAGTGGAACTGGAAATACAGAAGCAATGGCAGAGGCTATATACAATGGAAGTAATAAAAGTGAAAACTCTAAATTGTTAACAGTTGATAAAGCTACTATTGATGATGTAAAAGAAGCAGATGTATTATTTCTAGGTTGCCCATCTATGGGAGTTGAAGAATTAGAAGAAAGTGAAATGGAGCCTTTTATGGAAAGTATCTCTAAAGATATATCAGGTAAGAAAATTGTATTATTCGGATCTTATGGATGGGGCGATGGTGAATGGATGCAAAACTGGGAGCAACGAATAAAAGATTGTGGAGGTATTATAATAGAAGATAGCGTAATTTGTAATGAAGCTCCTGAGGAAGATAATTTAAATCATTTAAAATCATTAGGTGAAAAATATGCTAGTTAAAACTTATATAACTAAAAAATTTTATGATATAAATAAAAATCAAAAATAATATATAAAGTATTTTTTTAAAAGATGTAGGTATTTAGTAACTTATAATACTAATTCCTATATCTTTTTTTATTATTTTTAAAAATTATAATATGAATTTTTTGAATATTATTTTAAAATATGAAAAAAATAAAAATATTATAATAATGAAAGGACAAAATTATGTTTAAAGTAGATAGAGATATATGTATAGCTTGTGAACAATGTATAAAAGATTGCCCTGTAAATGATATTTATTTAAAGGAAGGAAAGGCTCATATAAAAAATGAAGCTTGTATAAAATGTGGCCATTGTATAGCTATTTGTCCAGTAAAAGCTGTAAGTACAGATGATTATGATATGTCTGAAGTTATTGAATATAAAAAAGAAGACTTCCAAATAGAACCTGAGAGATTATTAAACTTTATTAAATTTAGAAGAAGTGTAAGACGATTTAAGAACAAGGAAGTAGAAAAAGAAAAAATTGAAAAGATTATAGAAGCAGGCAGATTTGCACCGACATCGACAAATAGCCAGGATGTTTCTTATACAGTGCTTCAAAAGGAACTTCCTAAAATTAAAGCATTAACTTATGAAATTTTAAATAAAAAAGGTCAATACATTTTAGAAAATATGAATGATAATATTAAACACTTAGAAAGATATGCAAATTTATGGACTAAGATGTATGAAGCACATAAATTAGACCCTAAAGCAAATGATAGATTATTTTTAAATGCACCTTTAGCCATAGTTATAAGTGCCAAAACTCCTTTAGATGGTGGACTAGCTTCTGCTAATATGGAGTTAATGGTTGATTCATTGGGACTTGGAACATATTTCAATGGATTTTTTCAAGTGGCAGCACAGGATAATGAAGAGTTATTAAATTTATTAAATATACCAAAAGAAAAACAATTAATAAGTTGTTTAGTTATAGGATATCCAAATGTATCTTATAAAAGAACAGTGCCAAGAGAAAAAGCAGATATTACTTGGTCATAAAAGACAATCCCTATTTTTAGGGATTATTTTTTTACATTGAACAAAATCATTTACTGTATGAATAAATTTTTATAATATGTATTATATTACCGTAAATGATATAATTATATAAAATTTAATTACAGTGTTAAAAGGGAATGGAGTTTAAATAATGATTGAAGTTAAAAATTTATCTACAGGTCAAAAGCAAAGAACTTCTATTGCAAGATGTCTAGTTCATAATCCAAGTATATATATTTTTGATGAACCAACATTGGGATTAGATGTAATTAGCAGTAAATCCATAATTGATTTTATGAAAAATGAAAGAGATAAAGGAAAAACTGTTTTATATTCAACTCATTATATGGAAGAAGCAGAAATACTTTGTGACAAAATTTATATGATGCATAAAGGGGAATTCATAGCTTATGGTAGTTGTGAAGAACTAAAAAATAATTATAATACAAATAGTTTAAGGGATATATTTATAAAATTAGCAAGTGAGAGGGGAGATTTAATTGAGGAGTAAAATCGTAAGAACAATTTTTAAAAAAGAAATAATAGATATTATAAGGGATAAGAAAACTTTATTTATGGGAATTGTACTTCCTTTAATTTTATATCCACTTCTTATGATAATAATGACACAAATTATGACAATATCTATGAATAGCATAGAAAATGATTATATAAATATTGCTTTTGAAAAATATCCAAGCAAAGAATTAATTACTTTAATAAAAAATTATGATAGTGATTGTGTTATAAATATAGTAAAAAGTAAAAATTATAAAAAAGATTTAGAAAAAGGAAATATAGATGCATATGTAGACATCAAAGAAAAAAATAAAATTGAAAATTATAAAATATATATAAATTCATCAAAAGAAAATTATTCAACTGTAAATAGCAAGTTGGAAGATATTTTTAATACATATAAGGAGAAGAAGGTTAAAGATAAAATTGAACAATTACAATTAAATGTAGATGAAACTTTAAAACCTGTAGTTTATTCAACAGTAGATTTGGTTAAAACTGAAGAAGTAGCAGGTTTGCTTTTAGGTCAGATTCTTCCTTTTATACTTATTACAGGAGTCCTTTTAGGTTCCATATATCCGGCAATAGATTCTATGGCAGGAGAAAAAGAAAGGGGCACATTGGAAACTTTATTTACACTTCCTATTTCAAATTTGGAATTAATAATGGGAAAATATATGGCAGTCTCTCTTTGTGCCATAGTAACGGCCATACTAAATGTAGTATCTATATTAATGACACTTATATATATATTATCAATAGGAAATATAAGTGGTCAATTATTTTCAAATAAATTTAATATATATGACTTGGTAGGACCTTTATTTATAACTTTAATATGTATATGTTTATTTGCCATGGTAGTTTCTGCAATAAGTATGTGTGTTTGTTCTTTAGCAAAAAATTTTAAAGATGCTCAAAATTATATAACGCCAGTTATGTTTTTAGTTTTAATACCATCTTATGCTTCCATGATGCAAAACTTAACTTTAAATAGAAGCACATCAGTAATACCTGTAGTGAATATATCTTTACTTATAAAAAGTGTACTTTCTAATAATTTTAATTTAAGTTTAATTGCTTTAGTATTTATATCTAACTTTGCATTTGTAATATTATCTGTAATTTTATTATCGAAATTATTCAACTCAGAGGAAATATTATTTGGCAATAATAGAAACTTTTCATTTTTAGAAAAACGAAGTAATATAAAAAAAGGAACTATGCCAAGTGTGAGTGATGGCATAATTTTATATGCTATAGGATTGATTTTATTAATTTATATTGGTAGTTATATTCAATTAAAATTAAAAATGACGGGGATAGTATTAACTCAAGTTATGATAATAAGTTTGCCACTTTTATTTGCTTACTATATAAAGAGTGATTTTAAAAAAGTATTTTCACTTAAGAATACCGAAAATAAAACATTTATTTGGAGCAGCTTGCCTTTGGTTTGGAACATACTTACTAGCAATGATTATTACTAATATAATAATATATTATTTCCCACAAAATCAAGAAATTGTGGAAGGTTTAAATAATGCTTTATTTATAAAAGATAATTTGTTATTAAACTTATTAATTGTGGCAGTAATGCCAGCCATATGTGAAGAGATTTTCTTTAGAGGCTTTATATTGACTTCCTTTAAGGGTAATAAAAAATCTTATGGAGGAGCTATTATATTTTCAGGAATTTTATTTGGTTTAATGCATATGGACTTTATTAGAATTGTACCCACATCTTTTTTAGGAATTGCTTTTGCTTATGCTGTATGCAAATCAAACTCCATAGTAGTAAGTATGTTTATGCATTTTTTTAATAATGGATTTGCAGTTGTTATAACTCATATTTCTTCGAAAGTATTGGACAATACTCAAACTACAGATATGGCAGTATTATCATTTAATGAAATTGGAATATTTTTAGCTTTAAGTTTTATGTTTATATTTTTAGCAACTTTATTGTTTAAAGAAAGAAAAAATGCAGATAAACTTGTTGAATAACTGTTATAATAAATGAACAAAGGAGATGAAGTAGTTGGACATAATAAAAGATGTAAATTTAGACTTAGAAAGATGTGAAAGAGTAATTAAAGAAAATAACTACCTAGAGATAATAATTGCTATAGAAGAAATTCAAGATAAATATAGAGGTAAAATTAAAAACATAGGTGAAGAATCTAATAATGTAGTCTGGAACTATAGTATAAAAGACTTAAAAAATATTAAAAATTATTTAATTGATTATAAAGAAAAGTTATTATTAGAGAAAAAATTTGAAAATATACATGAAAAGATATGTCAAATAAAGGTGTATTTAAAAAATAATGAAGTCAATGATGAAGAAAATTTAATGAAAATAGTAAATTGTATAGAAGAAGTTAACAGTAAAAATTTAACTTTAGATGAAAAATATGAAAAGCTCAAAGTTTATTTTGAATTAATAAAATATTTTGATAGAAATATTGCTATATACATATTAGAGCTTATAACATTGGTAATACAATAAAAATTCACTTCGCTTACATGTCTGACGATTTTGTTTGTTGTTCAAAATATATATAAATGGAGAATATATAAATTAAAAAATCCCTCACTGGAATTTTTACAGTAAGGGATTTTTTATTATATACTAAATAATAAATCTGCATATGTTGGAAATGGCCAATATTCTTTGCTGACAATTGTTTCTAGTTCATCAGCAATAGCACGAACTTCTTGCATTTGAACTTTTATATTATCTTTATAAAATTCTGCATTTTCTTTAGGATCACTATAATTTTTAGCTTCCAATATGGATGTATTTAATTTTTCTATTTTTATATCTAAACAAGAATTTAAAGATGAAAGTTTTTTAACTAAAGATATTTCTAAACTACAATCAATTTCTGCACTTAAAGATTTTTTATTTAAAGCAGTATCAGTTAAAGTTTTTATATAAGAACAAACAGCAGGAATTATATCTTTTTTAGCCATATCAATCATAGTTAAAGCTTCAATATTTAAAGTTTTAGAATATTCTTCTAATAAAATGTCACATCTAGATTGAAGTTCTTCTTTAGTGTAAACATTAAACTTTTCAAATAATTTTATATTTTTTTCATCAACATAATGAGGAAGAACATCAACAGCAGTTTTAAAATTAGAAAGACCTCTTCTTTCAGCTTCAATAACCCATTCTTCAGCATAGTTGTTGCCATTAAATATTATTCTTGAATGTTTTTTCATAGTATCTTTGATTATTTGATTTATAGTTTCATCTATATTACTATTAGTTTCAAGTATATCTGCATAGTCACATAAACTATTTGCAACTATAGTATTTAATATAGTATTTGGGCAAGCTATATTGCAAGTAGAACCAAGCATTCTAAATTCAAATTTATTACCAGTAAATGCAAATGGTGAAGTACGGTTTCTATCAGTTGTATCTTTCATAAATGATGGTAAAACATCTACATCTATATCCATTCTGCTTAAAATATCTTCATCATAAGGTAAATCATTTTCTATACATTTTAATACTTTTTTCAAGTCAGATCCAATAAACATGGAAATTATAGCAGGAGGTGCTTCATTTCCACCAAGTCTATGGTCATTACCAGCGCTAGCAACTGATAATCGAAGTAAATCTTGATATTCATCTACTGCTTTTATAATTGCAGATAAGAATAATAAAAATGTTTTATTTTCAAAAGGTTTTTTGCCTGGTTCTAATAAATTTTTACCTTTATTAGTAGTCATAGACCAGTTATTATGTTTACCGCTACCATTTACCCCTGCAAAAGGTTTTTCGTGTAATAAACAAACTAAACCATGTTTATCAGCGATTCTTTTCATTAAATCCATTGTAATTTGATTATGATCTGTGGCTACATTTGTTACAGTATGAATTGGAGCTAATTCATGTTGAGATGGAGCAACTTCATTATGTTTGGTTTTTGATAAAACTCCAAGTTTCCAAAGTTCCATATCTAGTTCTTTCATAAATTCAGCTACTCTAGGTTTTATAGAACCAAAATAGTGATCTTCCATTTCTTGACCTTTTGGAGGTCTTGCACCAAATAAAGTTCTATTACAGAATTTTAAATCCATTCTTTTTTCATAAAGTTTTTTATCTATTAAAAAATATTCTTGCTCTGGACCAACAGTAGTTATAACTCTTGTTACATCATCATATCCAAGTAAATTTAAAAGTCTAACAGCTGTTTTATTCAGTGCTTCCATAGATTTTAGAAGAGGAGTCTTCTTATCTAGAGATTGACCAGAATAAGAACAAAATGCAGTTGGTATGCATAAAGTAGTATCTCTTATAAAAGCGTAAGATGTTGGGTCCCATACAGTATACCCTCTAGCTTCAAAAGTACTTCTAAGTCCTCCAGATGGAAATGATGAGCCATCTGGTTCACCTTTAATTAATTCTTTTCCTGAAAACTCCATAATAACATTTCCATCAGGTGTTGGAGATATAAAACTATCGTGTTTTTCTGCAGTAATTCCAGTCATTGGTTGGAACCAATGAGTAAAATGTGTAGCTCCATTTTCTATGGCCCAATCTTTCATTGTATTGGCAACAACATTGGCGATTTTTATATCTATTGGTTTACCTTGATGTATAGTATTTTTTAATGTGTTGTAAATATCTTTTGGTAATCTTTCTTTCATTACATTATCATTAAAAACTAAACTTCCAAATATTTTTGATAATCTTTCCATAAAATTTCCCCCTTTTATTTATTGAATAAAATATAAAATTTATTGCTAAAAATAAAGAAAGGCGCAGTAGGTAAATCCTACAGCGCCTTTGCTGTTAAATAATTATAGAAAAAATTGTAGTGCTAAACTTCTAAAATGTCAACAAAACTTAAAAAATATTTTTGATAAAAAGTGTTTGACATAATATAAGATGAGCTGTAAAATTTTACTAAATAAAATATGATTCAAAGATGAATACAAAAATAACTTTGAAATTTATGTGAAAGTAAGAGTATTTATTTAAGGATGTTAAGCAAGTATACTTTCATTCTTTTATGAGTGACTCTTTTTTTATTGTAGCAAATAAATTTAAATTTGATTAAGGGAGGATGCCTTTGCGACACAAATGAAGTTACTTTCGTCTTTAAAGGGTGATTTTTATGGAACAAATTCTAATAGTATCAAGCTCTCAAAAAAGTAAAGAATTATTAATTGATATAGTTAAATCGGCAGGGAAATATGATATATCATCTGTTGACAAGGGTGTATTATGCAGAGAAATTATAAAAAATAATAATTTTGATTTAATTATAATTAATGCCCCTCTAAGAGATGATTATGGGGAACGTTTAGCAAAATTTATTAGCCAAAATACGAATAGTGATATTATTCTTATTGTAAAAAATGAGGATAAAAATCAATTATACAAAATTGAAGAAAGTGGAATATATGTTATGGAAAAACCTATAAATAAATTTTTATTCATAAAAATTATAAATGCATATATAATCCATAGAAGAAGATATAATTTTATTATTAATGAGAATAAAAAATTGAAAAAAACAATAAGTGATATTAAATTAATTGATAGAGCAAAAATAACTTTAGTGGAATATTTAAATATGAGTGAAGATGAATCTCATAAATATATTGAAAAACAAGCAATGGATTTGAGAATTACAAAAGTTGAAGTGGCTAAAAGTATTTTGAAAATTTATGAAAATTAATATTTATAGGGGGGAAAATTTATGACTAAATTTATATTTGTAACAGGAGGAGTAGTATCAGGACTGGGAAAGGGAATAACAGCAGCTTCTTTGGGACGATTATTAAAAGCTAGAGGGTTAAAAGTTATAGCCCAAAAACTAGACCCATATATAAATGTGGATCCAGGAACTATGAGTCCTTATCAACATGGGGAAGTTTTTGTAACGGAAGATGGTGCTGAGACAGACTTAGATTTAGGTCATTATGAGAGATTTATTGATGAAAATTTAAATAAATATTCCAACTTAACGACAGGGAAAGTATATTGGAATATCTTAAACAAAGAAAGAAAAGGTGAATATTTAGGAGAAACAGTACAAGTTATTCCTCATATTACCAACGAAATAAAAAATTTTATTTATAGTGTAGGTCAAAAAAGCAAATCAGATGTAGTTATAACTGAAATAGGAGGTACTGTAGGAGATATAGAAAGTCAGCCTTTTATGGAAGCTATAAGACAAGTATCTTTAGAAATGGGAAGGGAAAATTGTCTTTTTATACATGTGACTTTAGTACCTTATATAAAAAGTTCTGGTGAACACAAATCAAAACCAACACAACATTCAGTTAAGCAACTCCAATCTCTTGGAATCATGCCAAATATTATAGTAACTAGATCAGAAGAACCAATTGACGATTCTATAAAACAAAAAATTTCATTATTTTGTAATGTAAAAAAAGACTGTGTAATCGAAAACAAAACTATAGATATATTATATGAAGTGCCAATAATGCTAGAAAAACAAGGATTTTGTGAAATTGTATGTAGAGAATTGAATATAAAATCTGATAAAAGTGATTTAAGCGATTGGGAAGAAATGCTTGAAAGAGTTAAAAATATAGATAAAACAGTAACTATAGGTTTAGTGGGAAAATATATAAAACTTCATGATGCATATTTATCAGTAGTAGAAGCCTTGTCTCATGCAGGATATGAAAATGGTGCAAATATAAAAATAAAATGGGTAGATGCAGAGTCTGTGAATTATAAAAGTGCAAATAAAATTTTAAGTGATTGTGATGGCATATTAATTCCAGGAGGATTTGGAGATAGAGGAATAGAAGGTATGATTTGTGCAGCTAATTATGCAAGATTAAATAATATACCTTATTTAGGTATTTGCCTTGGTATGCAAATTGCAGTTATTGAATTTGCTAGAAACGTTTTGAAAATGACAAATGCAAATTCTACAGAATTTGATAAGTTTACTTTATACCCTGTTATAGATTTGATGATTGATCAGTATGGAAATATACCCTTGGGTGGAACTATGAGATTAGGTGCTTATCCATGTAAAATAAAACCAAATACTATAATGGAGCTATCCTATGGGAAATTAAATATTAGCGAAAGACATCGTCATAGATATGAGTTTAACAATAAATATAAAGAAAAATTTATAGATAAGGGAATGATAATAGGAGGAACTTCTCCAGATGAAAAATTAGTTGAAGCTGTTGAAATACCAAATAATGATTTTTTTGTAGGAGTACAATATCATCCAGAATTTAAAAGTAGACCAAATAGAGCAAATCCTATAATAAAAGGATTTATTAAAGCAACAGTAAATAAATAATTTTATGGAATATTGAATAGCAAAAAGGGAACTATATAAGCATATATAGAAAATTATGGAGGTATTGTAATGAAAGCTTATGTAGATGATGAAACTTGTATAGGATGTGGAACATGCCCAGAAGTATGTCCAGAAGTTTTTCATATGACTGATGGTGGAATAGCTCATGCTATAGATGGAGAAATTCCAAAGGATATACTAGGAAAAGCAAAACAAGCTGAAGAAAGCTGTCCGGTTGATGCTATCGACTTAGACGAAGACTAGAAAGGAATAAATTATGAGAGCATATGTTGATAAAGATAATTGCGTAGCTTGCAAACATTGTGTAAGTGTTTGTCCTAGTGTATATTTTATGGATAATGATGGGAAAGCTACTGCTATTAATGATAATATTCCAGAAAATGAAAAGAATAAAGCTACAAGGGGCAGAGATGAATGTCCTGTTTCAGCCATTAATTTAAAAGATAATTAAATGAAAAAATACCTTTGAAATTAGCTCAAAGGTATTTTTTAATATTATTGAATAAAAGGATTTTCAAGAACATCAGATGATTTATCTTTAACTTTCTTTTTTTCTTCTTTAAAGAATTTAAATAATAAACTTAAAGATATAATTAAAGTTATAAATTCAGATACATCAGTTGTAACCCAAATGCCATCTCCACCAAATAATTTTGTAAGTACAAATAAACTAATTACAACTAAAACTAAACTTCTACCAAGAGATATAATTGCAGAGCAGATAGGTTTATCAATGGCAACAAAAAATCCAGAAATGATTAAATTAAATCCTAAAAATAAGAAAGAAAATGAATATAATTTAAATACAGATACTGTTGAGTTAAATAGTTGAACTTCTTTTGTATCTATAAATAATGCAGTAATATTGTTGGCAAATAACAAGCATAATGTAAATACAGTTATTGCAGTAATACATATGGTTTTAATTCCCATTTTAAATAAACTATTTACATTTTCACTTTCTCTAGCTCCAAAATTAAAACTAATTAAAGGCTGGACACCTTGAGTAATACCAACCATAGTCATAGATACTAAAGTATTAATATAACAAATAACACTATAAGAAATTAAAGCATCTTGACCAATAAATCTCATCAAACTTTGATTAAATAAAATTGTAACTAAACCAACACTTAATTCAGAAGTACAATCAGGAAAGCCTAAAGATATTATTTTTCCTATTGTTTTAAAATCAAATTTAAATTTTACAAGTTTTAAATTTGATTTTTTTCTTAGAAAATGACTTAAGAAAAATATTGTAGATAATACTTGTGCTATACCAGTGGCAAAAGCAGCTCCCTTTACTCCATATCCAAATTTTATAACAAAAATATAATCTAAAAAAATATTAGTTATAGCTGATATTATAACACCTACAGTGGCAAGGATTGGGAAACCATCAGCTTTAACTATTACTTCTAAAGAATAAGATACAATGAAAAATATATTAAATAAAGATATTATAAATAAATAATCCTTAACATAATTTATAGTATCAGGTGTTGCACCTAGAATTTTTGATAAAAAATTTAAGCCTATTAAAGATGTAATTGTAATTATTATGGATATGGTAATAATTGTAAATAAGTTTAAAGTAAATGTCTCACTTGCCTTTTCGAAATCTTTTTTTCCAAGGTAGATGGCTATTATAGTAGATGAACCTGTGGAAAATAATACAGATAGGGCAAATACAAAATTAATAAAAGGCATGGAAATATTAACAGATGCAAGAGCTAACTCTCCAACACCTTTGCTAACAAATATACCATCAACTATTGTATAAAGGGAAAACACCCACATGGCCATGACAGAAGGACATAAATACCTTAGAAATTGTTTGAATAAATTTTTGTTCATTTTATCACTCCTTATATTTATATCTTAAAGCCTGGTATAATACTAAGGTCAATAAAATGAGTAAATATTTTTTAAATTTCTTGAAAAATTATTTTCTTTATGAAATAATATATTTCAGTACGTATTAAAAAAGGAGCAAAAATGAAAGATTATTACAAAATTGGAGAAATATCTGAGATGTATGATATGAGTAGAGATTCCCTTATGTATTATGAGAAGCTGGGAATTATTGAACCTACTAGAGAGGATAATGGATACAGACTTTATAGTGTTTCTGATATTTGGAGACTTAATTTAATAAAAGAATTAAAGAGTTTAGGCTTCTCTTTTAAAATGATTAAAGAGTATTTAGAAAATAGAGATTTAAAATCTACTAATAAATTACTTAATGATGGAATAACTTTATTGGATGATCAAATATTAAAATTACTAAAACAAAAAGAAAATATGAGAAAACGAATGGAATCCATAGAAAAAACTACAAAAAATTCTAATTTAAATAATATAGAACTTGTTTATTTAAAAAGAAGAAAAGGTTTAGTTTTAAATGGAAAAATCAAACGTGATGAAGATTTTGATTTATTAATTCAAAAATTACAAAAAGATCATGGGAATAAATTTGGAATATTTGGAAATAACAATGTGGGTTCTATTTTTGATATGAATTCTCTTGAAAATGGTATAACAACAGATTATGAATCTGTATTTTGTTTGTTAAAAGATGATGCTGAGGAATATAATATAGTATTTGAAGAAGGATATTATGTAACACTAACTTATAGTGGTGACTATACAAATAATAAAGAACATATCCAACATATATTTGATTTTATCGAAGAAAATAAATTAATAATAACAGGTAATCCAATGGAAATTTATAAAATAGATATTCATGAAACAGAAAATAAAGATGAATTTATTACAGAAATCCAAATACCTATAAAATGTTAAAGAGATGTCACCTTAAAAATGTGACATCTCTTTTAATATTCTATCCAAATTGGAGAAGTTAGTGTTTCTTTATTATCTTTTTCTGTTATTAAAGCAAAATAATAAGTATTTTTATTTGGAGGTGGTAGAGTAAAATCTACTTTGGTAAAATTAGAATCAAAATTTTTGGAACAGATTAGTTTATCATTATTGCTGAAAATTTCTATTTTTTTTATTTTGTCATTATTTGAGTTAGCTATAGCACTTACAATAATTCTCACATAAGATGGATTTTTTACTATGCTACCCATTGGCAATTTATTTAATGAAAAATAAACATCTAAATTGTTATTTTCACTAATAAAAATTCGTCTATTTTTTATACCTTCTAAAAGTTGATTTTTTGTTAAATCTTCACAAAGTATATTTGTTAGAAATTTATTATTTAAATTTATATTTGGGTATTGATTGTATTCACAGATAATAGGGCTAATATGCCATCCATTGTCTAAAGCTTCTTTGTAAGGTATTAAATTTAATTTTTTATTTGCATCTTTTTGTAACTCTATTAAAGAAATTATTTCATCTCCATATGGAGAGTACTTGAAATAATTTATGCTATCTAAATTATTATCATATTTAAATTGACCTATTAAATCGTCTTCATAAAAGAATAAATTTTTATAAAAAGAATCCATACTTATATTATCTTTAAAAATAAAAGGATTTTCACAATTAAAAATATTTAAACAAGTTTTTTTATTTTCATTTTTTAGTTTAGTACTTAATTCAAATCCAGATAAGGAGATATAACTACCATCATTACAGTATTTATTACAAGATTCAATTAATTTATTATATTTTTTATTATCTATAAAATTATCCATGGATAATTTATTGTTATTAATTTTTTCTGTTATAAATAAATAATTAAGATGTTTAGTATTTTTACATAAATTATTTAAATCATCATAAGAAGTTAAAATATTCAGCTCATCAGTGTTATTAAAAAAAATTCCTTTATAGTTAGTATAAAGATTAGTACCAACAGAAAAATACCATTCCATAACTTCTGGTTTTGGTGTATTTTTTATTTCTAATTTGACGACTTGAACTCCTGGTTTTAATTTTTTATCACATTTATAATAAATATATTTTGAAGTTATCATAGTTTGATTTGAAATATCTTTATAATTTAAATAAAGTTTAAAGTTATTTAAAGTATTATTGCTATTGTAGAAAATTTTAATTTCAGGTGTGGATATAATATTTTGTTCACCAGGATGGGGTATTAACCTTTCTATTACTACGGAATTTTTTTCCTCAGCAAGAGAGTTATTCATATTAATGTTTATGTAAAAAAATAAAAAAATAAAAATAATAAAAAAGAAAGATGTTACTTTTTTTTTCATAGTAAATAAGTTCCTTCCTAAATTTATATAGATTAATAAAATTATTTTTATCTAAGAAGTTGATTTTATACAGTATTATTGAAAATAATTAAGACTTATTTATATTATGGAACATAAGAGGACAAGATTTATTAATATAATATAAAAAATAAATATTATCATTTAATAAGAATTATTTATAGAATATAAAAATATTTCTTTATTATGAGAAAAATTTAAAAGTATCATTATTATGCTAATAATTAAAAATGTCAGAGGAATTTTTATAAAATGTAAATAATCTTTAAGTTCAATTTTTGCAATTACAACAATTACAAAGCTCATAAGAGCTATTATCAATAATGATATATAATTAAAGGGATTAATTAAAGATAAAATTAATAATAGCATTCCTATGATAAACTTTTTATTTGGATTAACTTTATATAGCTTATTTTTATAAGCATAGTCGTCTATAATCATTTATTTTTCATCTCTCATTTTTTTCTTAGTTTTAGTAGTTCCTATATAATAACCTACTATTCCTGCACCAAGTGCTGCTTGAGATGCAAATAATAAACTTTCTATTTCACCACTTGCTGGTTCATAAAAACTGCTAAACCAAGGTTCGTAATCTGGATTTATTTCACCTATTGCAGCTTCTGCTTCACCATCTGCTCCACCAAATTCAGCTCCCTTTTGAGTAATTTGTGGAATTATAATTATTGCTAATACTAATAAAAGTAAAATAACTGTTATTTTTCCATTATTTGATTTTTTAGTTGTAGAATGTTGCATTATGCAAGCACCTCTCTTTCTTCATTTTCACTTATAAAGTTATATATTATAACTGTAAGTAAACCTTCAGCTATTGCTATTGGTACTTGTGTAACAAAGAATATTCCTAAGAATTTAGCTGCTGATGCTAAAAATCCTGCTGCAGGATCTGGGAATGCTAATCCTAACTGTAAAGATGTTACAGTATATGTAGCTAAATCACCTAAGGCTGCTGCTAAAAATACTACAACTTTCTTATCCATTTTATCTTTTAATAATTTCCAAAGTCCAAATGATACTAGTGGACCTACAATTGCCATTGAAAATGCATTTGCCCCAAGAGTTGTTATTCCACCATGAGCTAATAATAAAGCTTGGAATATTAAAACTATTGATCCAAGTACAACTGTTACACTTGGTCCAAATAATATGGCTGCAAGACCAACTCCTGTTGGATGTGAACAACTTCCTGTTACTGATGGTATTTTAAGTGCTGATAATACAAAGACGAAGGCACCACAAAGGGCTAATAATAATTTCTTTTTAGGTTGTTCTTTTACTACTTTTGTAATATTTTTTAGTCCTACTACAAAGAATGGAACAAATATTACCCACCAAATTGCTGCCCATTTTACTGGTAAAAATCCTTCCATAATATGCATTGCATTTGAAACAACTGGTGTGACCATTAACATTAAAGCTGCTATTAATGACCACTTGATACTACTTTTTTTCATACTACATACCTCTCCCTTTTTATATTTTGGGCACATATCTTACTATAAACTTTCTTTATAACTAAGACTTTTGATGTAATTGAATATTATGCAATGTTATTAGTTGGTTAATTTTAGCCAAAAAAGCTTGACCAAAGGTCAAGCTCATATCTTCTAATTACCAACATGAAATGTTTTAATAAGATATTTTCTTCACCCCGAAGAAATTTATTTCATACTTTAGGCAGGTCTCCTGACTTAGTTTCAACCTACTCCTCACCTTCCCATAAAGCTTGTGCCCTACAGTGGTTTATTGAGTTTCGTCCACATCACAGTAACGGGGGCTGTAGAGGAATTTAACCTCTTTCCCTATTAATCTCTTAAGAACCTAAAATACTTTAATTTTCTTTACATTGTAATCCTATACTATTTTGTACAAATTATCTACAATAATTTCAATATTTTTCCATATATTTTTTTTAATATATTTTATTGCTTTAAGATTATTTTAAGGTTGAATAATTGTACCTGCTGTCATAGTTATACATGGTGATAATGCTGACAACATGGCTATTAGTTTTTTGTTCATAAGTTCCCTCCTCAATAAAATTAATTCTAACTTTATTGAAGATATTAACACTTAATCCTTAAAGCAATCTTAAATTTTATTTTTTAACAACTAACAAGATAACAACTTTTTCTCTATATTTATTATACGTGTTATAACTTATTACTTTTTATATTTCTATTATAAAAAAGTCTATATAGAAATTCTTGTTATCTCGTTAAGAAAATCCTGTGTTGTAGTGTTTTACAGGGCTACATATATAACGAGTTTTTTAACAAGCTCCTTAACGAGTTTATAACAAGTTTTAACAAACGGAGTATATTAAAAAATTGCCTTAGAACAATTTAAATTGTTCTAAGGCAATTTTACCTAAGTCATATTACTAAAATTTTAATATAGTTTATTCAACTACATCTACATATACAGTTGCAGTTGCAGGACGACCAAATTCATCTCTAGCTGTTAATGTTACTTTATATGTTCCTACTCGTTTTGTATTAACGCTATCTAATCCATCATAAGTTATATCTAAAGAGTTTCCTTTATAATCTTTAGCTACTGCATTAAAAGTATCTTTATTTACTGTAACTCCTGCTTTAACTGTTAATACACCATTTACTACATTTTTATTATTTATTGTTATAGTTGGTTCTGAGTATGCTTTTACTACTACAACTATTTTTTCAGTAGTTACAAGACCTTTATTATCTGTAGCTTTAACTGTTATTGTATATGGTCCTGGTACGTTAGTATTTACATATTCTACACCTTCATATTTTATAGAACTTGATACATCAGTAACTTTTCCAGTAGCAAGATTTGTATCTGTAGCTGTAGCTTTTATATCAACACTTGGATTAAAGTTTGATCCTTGCATGATTATAAATTTAGGTTGAACATTTATAACTGGTTTTTGATTTTCTACTACTTTAACAGTTGCTTGTTCTAATGCTGATCCTGTTACTCCTCCTATTTCATCTTCAACTGATAATTTTATAGTATATTCTCCTGGATTATTTACATTTACACTGCCTAATCCATAAATATCAATTTTATTTGTTATATCTGAATTATCTTCTGGATTTATAGCTTTTACTTTAAGAGCTTCTAATATTGATTCTCTATTTATTGCATCACCTTGTTCTATTACCATAGTTCTATCTGATTTTCCTATTGTTATTTGTGGTTCTATATTTTTAACAACGTTTACTTTTATTGTTAATTTTGCAGGTATACCTTTAGAGTCTGTAACTGTTGCTACAACATCATAAGTACCTAATTTAGTTGTATCAACTTTGTCTCCACTTATTTGAATTTTATTTGTTAAATCTCCATCTTCTTTATCATATGCTGTTAACTTTAACATTGATTCATTATATTTTCCACCTTTTGTTATTGTTAAAGTATTTTCAAGTAATGATGTTTTTATAGTTGGAACAGAGTTACGACTTACTATTACTTTAACTGTCTTTTCAACAGTATTATTATTAGCATCTGTTACACTTAATTTTACTTTATAAGTTCCAGCAACATTAGTATTTACAGTGTCACCAAAATAAACTATTTTATCTGTTAAATCTCCATCTTCTTTATCATATGCTGTTGCTTTTAGCATTGTATTATCATATTTATCTCCTTGAGTTATATATAACTCACTATCAACAGCTATTGATGGTTTATTATTAGTTTTTACATTTTCAACTACAACTTTTACACTCTTAGTAGCTGTTTTTCCACCTTTATCAGTTACTGTTAATGTAACTTTGTATTCTCCAACTTTATTAACGTTAACTTGACCTGAGAATACTATTTTATCAGTTAAATCTCCATCTTCTTTATCTGTTGCTGTTGCATTTAACATTGCATATTCAAAATCTTCACCTTTAGTTAAAGTATATGTATCTTCTACATTTATAACTGGTGCATTATTTTTTACTGGAGCAGTATATTTTGCTACATATTTACTTGATCCAGATATATATCTTGTTGCACCTTTATAAGTTATTTGTAACCATCCATTAGAAGTTTTTCCTTTAACAGTTACTACTGTACCTTTTTTAAGAGTTCCAGCTTTTACATAATTTGTTCCAGGTCCTTTTCTAACAGTTAAAGCTACTTTAGTTTTATATTTTCCTGAGTATTTTTTAACTGTATAATTTTTCTTTATAACATAAGATTTGCTGATATATCCTGTTTTTCCATTATATTTAACTTTGTACCAGCTTCCTTTTTGACCCAATATAGTAACTGTTTTGTTTGCTTTTACTACTTTTACTACTTTGTATTTTGTTCCAGCACCAGATCTCATATTTACATTTGCTTTAGTTACCCCTGTTACAGTTGCTGCATTAGCCCCTATAGCTGTAGTTCCTGCTAGCGTAAGAGCTATAGCAAGTTGTCCAGCTCTTTTCTTAAAATTTTGATACCCTTTGTTCATACAATTACCCCCTAAAATAATTATATTCTCTGAAAAGAATGTATTATAAATACACCCCTTCACTACTAAAAATATTGCTAAATACATTACCTTTCAGCGAGTTGACTTTTGTTTGTTTACTAATTATCTATTTTCATTGTTGCACAGTTACAATATTTTTGCAATCGGATTTGTTTTTTATATTTCTTTTTTCTTCGACATATAATTTTATATATATATTTCTCTTTATTAATACTAATTATAAAATAATTACTTTTCATTTCAGTAAATTTATTTATTAGACATTTTTATTTTTATTTTTGTTTATTTTTTTATATGAAATTTAATTTTTGATTAAAATTTTATTCAAAAAATAAAAAAAGAATATTTCAGTTTTCTTTAAAATTTATACTAAAACATTCTTTTATACTTTTTATTTAGCCTAATATGCACTTTTAATTTTATTTTTTGTATCTTCATCTATGATATTTCTCATATATTTTAATGTATCATCATCTTCAAAATACTTTTTACCATAAGTTAAGTTAAACTCATAGTCAAAATCCTTTGGATTTGTACCTTGATTATGTTGAACAATAGTCTCTAATTTATCCATAGCCTTTACAAGTTTAGCTTCTTTTGTCGCACATTTATTATACTCCGCCCATAAATCATAAATTTGTTTGCTTATACTCTCTGGCAATACTTTTAACATTCTATTCATGGCTCTTTCTTCCATCTCTGATTTATTATCATTATCATGTTGTAAAGTAGCTGATATGTCTCCATCATAAAGCTCTCCCAAATCATGAACTAAGCTCATCTTAATAGCTTTATTTATATCAATATCTTTAAAATCTTCCTCTAAGACCATTAACAGCATTGCCAATCTCCAAGAGTGCTCTGCCGTAGATTCTCTACGTCCAGTTTTTGTCCAAGCTGTTCTCGTAACTGATTTTAAATTTTCTATTTCCTTAATGAATTCAATAATTTTATTAATATTCTCCATGTCAATCCTCCTCTATATATATTTAATGAAAGTTTATCATTTTCTTATTATTAATTTAAATGACATATGTCATGCATATATGATTTATCATAGTGCCCCTTGGCATACATATTTTCTTCCATGGTACCGACCCCGTATCGCTTTTTTATTTTTTATTTTTATTTTTATTTTTAATTTTTATTTTGCCCACGAAAAGTTGACGACCCGTATAAGACACGTTAAGTACAAAGTTTTTAACTGTTTGTTTAAATGAAATTTAAAAAAATGGTCACTATTAGCAACCATTTTTTTATAAATATTGGCTCTGTTAGCTAACTTCGTGATTAATAATATATAATATAGTTAAGTTCGTAATTGTTATATAATATAAAATTTATAAAAATAATATTGCAATTTGAATTATTACTAAATTATAATACAAATATTATAGGTAATTGGAGGATTAACAATGAAAGCAATAGATGCAATTTTTAATAGGCGTAGTATAAGAAAATTCGAGGATAAAGTAATACCTAAAGAAACAATAGAAAAAATTTTATTATCAGGTATGAGTGCACCATCTTCAAAAAATAGACAACCTTGGAGTTTTATTGTTTTTGAAGGTGATGAAAAGAAACAGATGCTAGAAGTATTTAGAAAAGGAGCGAATGATGAGTTTAATAATCCAAAATTACTTCCGAATAGTGGTAAATTTGAATCTGGAACACGCTATACATTAGACATTATGGAGCAATCACCTACCGTTGTTTTTGTATATAATCCATTTGGGAAATCTCCAATAGAAAACTTAAGTTTAGAAGAAAAATTTTATGAAATGGCTAATTTACAATGTGTTGGAGCTTGTATGGAGAATATGTCTATAGCTGCTACTGCACTAGGAATAGGAAGTTTATGGATTTGTGATATTTACTTTGCTTATAATGAATTAGCTAATTGGTTAAATATTGATGGACAGCTGGTTGCTTGTATGGCATTTGGTTATCCCGCTGAGAGTCCTAAACAAAGGCCTAGAAAAAAAATAGAAAACATTGTTGAATGGAGAGTTTAATATATTAAGGCTATAGATAATTAATATGAATCATTTTACAATATAGAGTTATATAAAAGAGGAGTATATGCTTTTCTTTTCGTGTTCAACAAAACAATTATAAACGGTAATATTAAGAAAGTATTATTATTACAAAATATAGTTAATTTAATAAGAAATTGTTCAAAAATAAAAATGATGATTTTTTGAACAACTTTTTGATACACAATATTAATATAATACGAACTACTTACAACAAATTAAATAACCATACCTGAGTATATATTGA
>USRS01000002.1 GCA_900557165.1 uncultured Clostridium sp. | reverse complement strand
AATAATTTATATCTTAAAATATATTTTATATTTTTTTCTTATTGATTATTTTTTAACTATCATATACAATTAATTTATTAATCCAGAAAACATTTTCCTCATTAGGAAAACAATTTCTGTGAAATTTTTATATAGCAATTATTAGGAGGAAACTAAAATGATTACATTTTTAGCTTGTGTATCTTTACTTATCTTAGGTTACTTTACATATGGTTCTTATGTAAGTAAAACTGTGGGGTACGATGATTCTATTCAAACTCCAGCAATAAGACTCGAAGATGGAGTAGACTATATGCCTATGCCATGGCATAAAGTTTTTCTTATTCAATTCTTGAATATAGCCGGTACTGGACCAATATTTGGTGCAATCTCTGGAGCATTATTTGGACCTGTTGCATTTTTATGGATTACATTTGGTTGTATATTTGCAGGAGCTGTTCATGACCATTTATCAGGTGTAATTTCAATGAAACATGATGGTACTTCAATACCAGAGATAGTTGGTATGTACTTAGGGAAAAATATGAAATCAGTAATGGTTGCATTCTCAATTGTTCTGCTTATCTTAGTTGGAACAGTTTTTATAACTTCACCTGCAGGTTTATTAACTTCTATGACTGGTATAAGTAAAAATATTTGGTTAGTTTTAATAATAATATATTATATTATTGCTACTGTATTACCAGTAGATAAAGTTATAGGAAAGTTATATCCAATATTCGGAGCTGCATTATTATTAATGGCTGCTGGTTTATTTGGTGCTATGATAATAGGACAAATTAATGGTACTATGCACATGGCTGAATTAAGTCTTACAAATATGCATCCAGATAAATTACCAGTATTCCCATTCTTATTTACTACAATAGCTTGTGGAGCGATTTCTGGGTTCCATGCTACTCAATCACCTATGATGGCTAGATGTATAAATAGAGAATCAGAAGCTAGAAGAGTATTCTTTGGCTCAATGATAGTCGAAGGTATCGTTGCTTTAATATGGTGTGCTGTTACTATAGCATTTTTTGGAGATAGTTTATCCATACAATATGCTGGTCAACCTGCAGAAATTGTTAATATAATATCAAAAGCATTATTAGGCCCTGCTGGTGCTGTTCTTGCTGTTCTTGGTGTTGTTGCTTGTCCAATAACTTCAGGCGATACAGCTTTTAGAAGTGCAAGACTGACAATAGCTGATGCTTTTAATATAAAACAAGATGGATTAAAAAATAGATTTATGTTAGCAATACCACTATTTACAATTGGTGTTGCATTAACTCAAATAGATTTTCAAGTAATTTGGAGATACTTTGCTTGGTCTAATCAAACATTAGCAATGATATTCTTATGGACTGGTGCTGCTTATTTATTAGTCAATAAGAAAAATTATTGGATTGCTGTGGTTCCAGCAATATTTATGAGTTATGTATCAGTTTCTTATATATTACAAGCTGAAGAAGGATTTAGATTAAATGCCATGCTTTCTAATATAACTGGTGCAATTGCCGGTGCATTATTCTTTGCTATGTTCATGATTAAAGTTAAAAATGAAAAAAGTAAAACTGACAAAACTGAAAAAGTTAGTTAATTTTTATTAATAAAAAATTTGCTTCACTTAAGCCACTGCGTTAGGACTACACTTCATGTCGCCAACGACTTCGTCTATTGCTTAAGTTAGTAAGTTAGAAATTAAAAAAGGAAATGTTTATTGTAATCATTTCCTTTTTCTTTGTATTCACACAAAATTATTATATTCATTTGTTTTTTTAAATATTTATAAAACAAATCTTGTATACTTATGTTCACTATCTTCTAAAACTAACACTTCTAAATCTTTATAATTTCTAAATAACCACTTTATATCAATCATAATTTGGTTAACTTGATTTTTATCAAGGTTATTAATACAAAATTCATCTCTCATATCTTCAAATTCTTTTGATACTAAAAAATTTCTAATTACAGTGTATGCTATTGCATTAGGCACGGGGCTTGATGTTTCTTTTGAACGCTTATTGCTCTTCATATACATCTTCATACAAATCTCCTCCAAAATAGATTACTTTTATTTAATATATATGAATCGAATACTTACATCTATCACAATAAAATAAGCCATTCATTTTATTGTGATAATAAAATAAATGGCTTTAATATTTTTAATCAACTATGCTACATTATTGTCAGATTGAAGATCAATATCTATTCTATATTTTTTCCACTCTTTAATTGTAAATATAGCTAAAGCTGTTACGTTTATTCCACTAAGTACAAATAATAATAAATCCACGGCTTCGAATACAACGTTAGCTCCAAACACTGCTAATGTACCAGCAGCTACTATTAATGTTAAGTATATTGCTATATTTTTATTTATATGATTTTTCTTAAATAATTTTGTTGTATAGTAGTAAGATCCTAATATAGTTGTTAAGGCAGATAATACTGTAAAGGCAGATAATGCAACTAAACCAAACATTCCTGTTACATCTTTAGCTGTATATAAGTATTCTGCTAATCTTTGAGTCGCTCCACCTTGGAATGTAATAATTCCTTCAGATAATCCGTAAGATGCAACATATGATGTAACTACCATAGCAACTATTACTGTAACTATTGTTGGTATTAAAGAAATTACTGCTGCTTCTCTTGGTTGTGTATCAGCTTCTTGAGCTGCCATTGCTAAAGCTCCAAGACCTGATTCAGCAGTTTGTAATATTTTTTGCATTCCTAGTACAAATCCTAATACTAATCCACTAAATCCGTTAACTGGATTCATCATACCTTCTATCATATGAGCAAAATAAGTTGGCATATATCCAACTGTTTTTATTGCAAATAATGTAAAGAATGCAAAGTAACCCACAACAGCTGTTCCTATCATATAAGTCATAGCATTCATGAATATTTCATGTTTTTTAGATAAAACTAATGCACCAACTACTAATAATATTGGTACTACTATAAATAAATAGCTTTTCAATGGTGTAAGATTTACACTAGTATAGTCAGTAAGTATTAAATTTGCAACTGATTCTATACCTGAAAATTGAAATCCACCAAACCCAAATACTGCTAATGCTACGAAACATACAGCATAAGTCATACCTACTGAAGGATGAATTAAGTGGCTTATATACTCTCTTGGCCCTTTACCCATTATTTTTGAATTTAAAGTTTCAGAATATGAAACTGGAACCATTATACAAGCACCTATTAATGCCCATAATGCCATAGCTTCTATATTTACTTCTCCAGATGCATAAAATTTTGATAATGCACCTAAAACTCCTACAACAGCTCCAGTACCTATCATTGCACCTAATGATATAGATGCTGGTCCTATTATGTTTTTAAATTTTAATCCAGCTGGCTTAGTTGCTTTCTTTTGAACTATAAATATAGTTCTTATGGCAGTGAATGCTCCTACTATTAACATAAATGGTAAGAATACAGGCCAAACTGCATCTGAAATGATTGTTATCACATTTTCTAATTGATGTAACATATGTTTTTCTCCTTTTTAAAATTTAATTTTATAAATTACTTTAATAAATATGTACACTATCTCCTTATATAATGCTATAAATATAAAAAAACGCTTTAAATAAACGCTTTCTCAAAATCCTCTATATAGCAATTTCTTTAAGTATTATATAGTTCTATATTTATAAATTTCTTATTCATCTTATCAATTTTTATCGATAATTGTCAAGCATTTGTGGCCTATTTTATCAAATACAATCGATAAATAATTATATATATAAAATTATGTAATTTATTGAAAACTACACATAAGATAGCTACAATAAACATATCCAACCGACTAGTCGGTTTTATCAAAAAGAGAGGTGAAATATTTGTTACCAAAGTTTAGTGTGAAAAAACCCTTTACTGTATTTGTATCAGTAATTATGGTACTTATATTAGGATTTGTATCATTTACAAAAATGACCCCTGATTTTTTGCCTAGTATAGATTTACCTTATGTTATAGCTATGACAACTTATGCTGGCTCAAGTCCTCAAAAAATAGAAACTGCAGTTACAAAGCCTATTGAGCAAGCAGTTTCTACTACAAATGGTATAAAAAATATAAGTTCCATATCTAATGAAAATTACAGTCTTATTATTCTCGAATTCAATCAAGATACTAATATGGATACAGCCATGCTAGATTTAAATGGAAAAATTGATTTAATCAAAGATTCTTTAGAAGATGGGGTGGGCTCAACTACACTTATGCAACTTAATCCAGATATGATGCCTGTAATGGCATTAAGTGTAGATGTAGATGGAATGAACATCGAAGAAGTTTCCACATATGTAAATGATGAAATAATTCCTAAATTTGAACGTTTAAACGGAGTTGCATCCGTTAATAGTATTGGATTAGTTCAAAAACAATTGGAAATTTCATTAAATAAAGAAAAAATTGATAAACTTAATAAAAAATTAAAATCAAGTGTAACTTCAGATTTAGACAAGCAACAAAATAAGCTTGATAATGCCAAATCTGAAATCGAAAATGGAAAAACTACCTTAGAAGAACAAAGTAATACGCAAATGAAACAATTATTGGAAGCAAGTAATCAACTTCAATCTAGTATCAATCAACTAGAAAGTATGTCTGGTATTTTAAATACTACGAACTCTAATAAAAGTGATTTGGAAAAATACATAACAACGACTACGACATCCCTAAACGATACCAAATCAAAATTAAATAATTTTAAAAAGCAACTTAACACACTTTCTTCTAATTCTACTGTAGAGAAAACACAAGTAGAAGAAGAAATTGTAAACTTAGAAAATATTATATCATCACTAGAAGTATTACTTTCTAATACTAGTCAAGGTATGAATGCTATTGATTCTCTTGAAACTTTAAAAAAACAGCAAGAAGAATTAGAAAGTGCCAAGCTTAAACTTTCTCAAGAATTTACAAAAGCTACTATACAACTTTCTTTAAGTGAAGCCGAGCTAGAAAAAACTCAAACTCAATTAGATGAATCTAGACAAAAAGCCCTAGATTCTGCAGATATAACAGATAAAATTACCCCAGATACTATCAATCAAATTTTGACAGCAGAAAATTTTTCTATGCCTGCAGGATATGTTTCTGATAATGAAACAGAATACTCTGTAAGGGTTGGAGATAAATTCTCTTCTATAGATGAGGTTAAAAATCTTATTTTATTTTCCATGGATGGTATTGGTGATGTTTATTTAAAGGATATAGCTAATGTAAAAGTATCTGATAATTCAAAAGATAGCTATACTAATATAAACGGAAATCCTGGTGTTATGTTATCTATACAAAAAACTAGTACATCATCTACAACAAAAGTGTGTAATGAAATTAATGATACAATTGATGAATTAAATAATAGTAATAAAAAGTTACATGTTTTATCTTTGATGGATCAAGGCGTTTATATAAACCTTATTATATCTAGTGTATTAGATAACTTAATTTATGGTGGTATTTTAGCTATTTTAATTTTACTAGTATTTTTAAAAAGTTTAAAACCTACTCTTGTAATAGCTTTTAGTATCCCTATAAGTTTATTATTTGCCATAGTTTTAATGTATTTTAGTGGTGTTACATTAAATATTATATCTCTTTCTGGCCTTGCACTTGGTGTGGGAATGTTGGTAGATAACAGTATAGTTGTTATAGAAAATATATATAGACTTAGAAATCAAGGTATAAATAAGTTTAAAGCTGCTGTAATTGGAGCTAAACAGGTTTCTGGCGCAATCTTTGCTTCAACTTTAACTACAATTTGTGTCTTCTTGCCAATTGTATTTACTGAAGGATTGACTAGAGAACTCTTTTCAGATATGGGTCTTACAATTGCCTATTCCTTAATTGCAAGCTTGATAGTTGCTTTAACTTTAGTACCTTGTATGGCATCTAATTTATTATCAAAAGTGGATGAAAAATCACATCCTTTATTTGATAAAATGGTTAATACTTATGAAAAATTACTAAAACTTTGTTTAAAATTTAAATTTGTAGTTTTAGGTTTTGCTTTAATTTTATTTGTATTATGTGGATTTGCTGTTACTAAAATGGGAACTTCATTTATGCCACAGATGGATTCACCACAGATGACAGCAACAATTAATATAGACAATGATTTATCTAAAGAAGATGCTAGGAAAATTACAGATAAAGTTGTTAAAGAGGTTTTAAAAATTAATGATGTTGAAGGTATAGGTGCAATGGACTCTTCCACATCAATGTCTTTTAGTTCTTCATCTAGTAATTCAAATAATTTTTCTGCATATATTCTTTTAAAAGAAAATAAAAAACATACTAATGATGAAATTGCTGAAGAAATCAAGAAAAAAACAAAATCTCTAGATTGTGAAGTTTCTGTTTCTTCTTCATCTATGGATACAACTTCATTAGGTGGTTCTGGTATAAATATCATGGTTAAAGGCGATAATCTCGACAAACTTAAAGATATATCTAATGATTTAGTAAAATTAGTGTCAAATGTAAAGGGTACTACCAACGTGTATGGTGGTATTGATGCAAACACAAAAGAAGAAAGAATTATTATTGATAAAAACAAAGCTATGGAACATAACTTAACAGTAGCTCAAGTTTTCCAACAAGTTTCTTCTAAATTATCAACTAAGACAACTTCTACAACTTTAACAATAGATTCCAATGATTATCCTGTAATAATAGTTAATCATAATACTTCAAGTTTAGAAGACTTAGAAGATTTAGATTTAAAAAATCCAGAAAATACAGAATCTAAAACAGTTAAACTAACAGATATTTGCACTGTGAAAGAAGCTACTACTCCAACTTCTATAAATCATAATAACCAAACTAGATATATATCAGTTACAGCAGATATTGATAAAAATCATAATATAGGTTTAGTGAGTAAAAAAATTCAATCAAAACTAGATAAATACAAAACACCTGATGGATATACTATTGAGTTAACTGGTGAGACTGAATCTATAAATGAAGCTTTATCAGATTTAATTAAGATGATTGCTCTTGCTATTTTATTTATTTATTTAATAATGGTAGCTCAATTCCAATCATTATTATCTCCATTTATAGTAATGTTCACTATACCACTTGCTTTTACAGGTGGATTATTGGCACTACTTATTACCGGTAAAGAATTAAGCGTTATTTCAATGCTTGGATTCTTAGTACTTGCAGGTATAGTTGTTAATAATGGTATAGTTTTTGTAGATTATGTTAATCAACTTCGTATAAGTGGTTTAAATAAAAAAGATGCCCTTGTTGAGGCTGGACGAACTCGTATTAGACCTATACTTATGACTGCTTTAACAACCATATTAGCCATGTCTACTATGGCACTTGGTGTAGGTATGGGTTCTGAAATATCACAAGCAATAGCTATAGTTACCATAGGTGGTTTAACATATGCAACATTACTAACTTTATTTATTGTTCCAACTTTATATGATATATTCCATCGTAGCAAAGAATTAAAAGAAATTGCCTTTGCTGAAACGGATTAAAAAAATCACCTTAGGAATAATCCTAAGGTGATTTTTTTATTTATTTTATAGAGATATTACTTTACTCATTAGAGAATTGCTTCTTTTTATAAATAAATCTAATTCTTCAGCATTTAATTCTTTATTTGCAAGAAGAGCTAAATCTACTATTTGATTACAAATTACATTTATTTCTTCTTTTTTATCTTCATTATCTTTTAATGAAACTAATTTTTTAACTAATAGATTGTTATTATTTATAACAAGAGTTTTTTCTTCTTTTAAATTCATTCCAAAGTCCATTCCAGCAAATCTAGATTGCATTTCCATCATTCTTCTAGATTCTTCTGATACTAAAATCATAGCTGGTGTTTCTTCATTTTTAAGACTTTCTACTAAATATTTTTCAACTCTATCTCCAATTATATCTTTAAATAATGAAATTATTTTTTCATCATCTTCCTTATTTTCTTCATTATCTTTGTCTTTCAAAACATCTGATAAATCTGAATCTATTCTCTTGAATTTAATTCCCATTTCTTTATATTCTATAAATGATATAAAGTTATTATCAATTGTACTATCTAATACAACTGCATTTAAATCATAATCTTTAAATAATTTAACATATTGAGATTGTTGATCAACATTATTTACATAAAATACTTTATTTTCATGTTTTTCTTTTGCTGATTCTAAGTAATCTGTTAATGTTATATATTTGCCATTTATATCTTTATATAAGATATAATCTTTTACTTTATCATAAAAACTTTCATCTTTTAAGCAACCAAATTTAATAAATATTTGTATATCATCCCAGAATTTTTCGTATTCTTCTCGATTATTCTTGCATAAAGATTTAAGTTTATCTGCAACTTTTTTAACTATATGCTTAGATATTTTGCTTACATCTCTATCATTTTGTAAGAAACTTCTTGAAACATTAAGAGGTAAATCTGGGCAATCTATTACACCTTTTAACAATAATAAAAACTCTGGTATAACTTCTTTTATGTTATCTGCTACGAATACTTGATTATTATAAAGTTTAACTTTTCCTTCTACTAATTCAAACTCATTATTTAATTTAGGGAAGTAAAGAATTCCTTTTAAATTAAATGGATAATCCACATTTAAATGAATCCAAAATAGTGGTTCATCAAATACATTAAATACTTTTTTATAGAATTCTTTGTATTCTTCATCTGTACAATCTTTAGGTGATTTTAACCATAACGGATTAGTATCATTTAAAGCTTTCTCTTCTACTTTTTCTTCATTTTCTTTTACTTCTTTATCTTCATCTTCCAAATATATTTCAACAGGTAAGAAAGAACAATATTTATTTATTATACTTCTTACATGGTATTCATCTAAAAATTCTTCACTATCTTCTGCAAGGAAAAGTGTTATTGTAGTCCCCCTAGTAGTTCTAGTATCAGATGGTGTTATTTCATATTCTGTTGTACCTTCTGAAATCCATCTTACAGCTTCAGCTCCCTCTTTAAATGATAGTGTATCTATTTCTACTTTATCTGATACCATAAATGCTGAATAAAATCCTAGTCCAAAATGCCCTATAATATCAGTGTCTTCCATTTTATCTTTATATTTATTAAAGAAATCTTCAGCTCCTGAAAAAGCAACTTGATTTATATATTTATCAACTTCTTCAGCTGTCATTCCTATACCATTATCATCAAATTTTATAGTTTTATTTTTTTTACTTACTGATACTGTAATTTTATATTTTTCATCTTCTGATTGTTTAACTTCCCCAAGAGAAACTAATCTTTTATATTTACTTATAGCATCACAACCATTACTAATTAATTCCCTTATAAAAATATCCTTATCTGAGTATAACCATTTCTTAATTATTGGAAATATATTTTCTGTATCAATTGATATACAACCTTTTTGCATTGCCATATTTATCCTCCTTCAGTTTAACCCTTTTGTATAATATAATAAAATGCAAGGTGTGGGAAATAAACAACCTTGCATTTTAAAGTTTTTAATTTACATTTTTATTTATTCCCATTTTAATTATAGGACCGTTTTGTTAGCACTGTCAACTATTGAGTGCTAGGCAAATTCAAAAATTTATATTACTAATCAATAGTAATATATTTCATTTCTTCTGCTTTCTGTTCTACTTCTTTAGGAAATGTTAACTCTAATATACCATTATTAAAGTTTGCTTTTATATCTTCTTCTTTTATACTATCTCCTACATAAAAGCTTCTTGAACATTTACCACAATATCTTTCTCTTCTTATATAATTACCTTCTTCATCTTTATCGTCATTTGAAGTATTTTTTTGTGCTGTTATTGTTAAATATCCATCTTTAAGTTGAGCTTTTATATCTTCTTTTTCGTATCCTGGTAAATCCATATCTAAAATATAGTTATTATCCTTTTCTTGGATATCAGTTTTCATAAGTTTTGTATTATTACTGTTCGTAAAGAATGGATCTCTGAACATATCATCAAACATATTATCAAATAAACTAAATCCTAAATTATTGTTTCTTGGTACTAATTTCATAATTAATTCCTCCTTACAATTATCTTCTTACTTTAGTTAAGTAAAAGATAACTTTTAACTTTAAATTATTTTTGTTTATGTATTCTGATTTGCTCTTTGTTTGTTTTCTTACTTATTATTATAGTCTTTTTGTTAGCACTGTCAAGCTATGAGTGATAATTTTTTGAATTTTTTTTCTATTTTTCTTTCTATGCTAATTATTATATAAAATTTCCTTACAACTAAAAAGCACTTTCTATGCGAGAAAGTGCTTTCTAATATATTTATTATGAAAGAGTTTTAAATTCATATCCATTATCTTTGAAGTATTTTATTATAGCTGGTAAAGCTTTAACTGTTTCTTCTTTTCCATAAGTATCATGCATTAAAAGAACTACCATTTCTTTACCTTCAGAAGTTTTAATAGCATAATTTGCTAATTCTTTAGCATTTTTCTTTTTACCTTCTGCATCTGCATTTAAAGAAGTCCAGTCAATTGATATCATTTTATTCTCATCTAAATATTCATCTAATGGTTCCATACCTTTCCATGAACCGTATCCACCTGGACATCTTATTACTCTAGTCGAGAAATACTTACCTAATACTTCTTTTAACATTTTATCATTTTTTTCGAAATCTGCTTTAAAAGCATCAATGTCTAATACTCTATTAGGATATAATTTTTTAACATCATGTGTATATGAGTGATTTGCTATAGCATGACCTTCATTAAATTCTTGTTTTATAAGATCTCTAGCTTTTTCTCCACCATACTCTACATTTTGTCCTGTTATAAAGAAAGTGGCTTTTACACCTTCTTTTTTAAGTATATCTAATACTTTTGGAGTATTAGTTGTAGATGTTCCATCATCAAATGTCAAGAATACTATTTTCTCTCCATTATTAGAATAATCATATTTTTTAAGTTTTTCTGCTACAACACTTGCATCATAAGAGTACTTTTTACCTTCATGACTTGTACCAACTGTATACTTTTTCTTTTCTTCTTCTGCTTTTCTTTTTTCTTCTTCAATTTTTAATTGTTCTGCTTTGATTTTCTTTTGATTGTCTACATAAGCCCAAGTTGTACTAACTATTCCAGTAATAGTTATGCAGGCAATAATAATTAATATCGCTTTTTTTACATTTACTTTTTTATTGCTCATATTCTCCCTCAATCATTCAATATAAATTTTTAATATCTTCATAATTATTTTGTTATTATTTGTCGACCTATTAAGTATACATGAGCAATTTATAACCTTTCAATATGTTTTTTATTACAAGTTTGTTAATTTTAACTACTAAAATTTATATGTCAGTTTTTATATTTTTATAATCTAAAACTTCTTTTTTAAAATAATAAAAAATAAAAATATACTAAAAAAAAGTGCAAGTCCAAATCCAGCTAATCCTAAAAAAGGTAGGGTAAATCTACTAATATTAATTTGATTTGAACATATTAAACTTGAGCTAATTAATAAGGCTGATATTAAAATACATATTATCACTTTATTTATCATTTTATCAATTTTTCTTAGAGGCTCTTCTGAACCAGTTATCTCAATATTTACTTTGCTTTGCCCCCTCACCGTCATCTTAAGTAAATCAGAAACATAAGTAGGAACATCTATCGCCTTACGACTCGAAAAAATTAATGATTTAGTCTTATCTTTTGCATCATTCATAAAGCTAAATTCACTAAATATATCTTTTGACATTTGCATAGCCATAATATCTATAACACTTATATCTGGATTTAAAAGTAAAACTACTCCTTGTACAGTCATAATGCCTCTAGAGAACATACTTATTCCTTTAGGCATTGTTATATTATGATTCTTCGCCACACTCAATATAGCATCAAGCAATTCTCCTAAATTTATAGATGCCATATCTGCATCCACATATTTGATAAGTAGTTCATCAATATCTTCTAAAAGTCTTGGGTGATTAATTCTTTCTTTGTAATCACCTACTGTTAGAAGAATATCCTTTATATCTGATGCATCCTTTTCTACTATGGCAACTACAGTCTTTTTTAATAATTGTCTATCTCTAATAGAAATTCTCCCCATCATGCCCATATCAATCCACACGATTTCTTCATCTCTTATTTTTATATTGCCTGGATGAGGATCAGCATGGAAAAATCCATCTTCAAGAATTTGTTTACCGTAATTTTCTGCTAAGCGATTACCAAGTAATTTCAAATCATATCCTAAGTACTTTAATTTTCTTATATTATCTATTTGTACACCTTCTATAAACTCCATTACAAGAACTTGAGGTGTACTTATACATGGATAAACTCTTGGACAAGATATACAAGGAACTTCACTATTTAATTTATAGAATTCTTGAGCATTACTAATTTCATGCATAAAATCAAGTTCTTGTATTGATGCTTTCCACATTTCATCTAAAATTGTATTAAAATTTAATGCTCCACCACCTACATTGACAAAAGTTAATAAGCTGGTGGCCTTTCTAAGCAATGACATATCTCTTGACATAGTTTCCATAATTCCAGGCCTTTGAATTTTAACTACAACAACTTCTCCATTTTTAAGTATAGCCTTATGAACTTGAGCCATAGATGCAGATCCTAAAGGCTCATCATAAAAGGTTTTAAAATTTTCATACGGATTAGCTCCATAAGCTTGTGTTAATACTTCTTCTATCTCTTCTTTTGTCATCGGTTTTACATCAGCTCTAAGTTTTGTAAGTTCTTCACAATAACTCTCTGGTAACATATCTGTACGCATGGACATAATTTGCCCAAGTTTTACAAAAGTAGGTCCCAATTCTTCTAAAATTATTTTTAATTTTTCAGGGTTTACCCCATGAACTATATCATGCTTAGCTAGAATTTTACTGATTTCAATTAATCTTTCTTTACTATCATTCATAGTATTTATTTATGCCACTTATAGGCACTTCCTCCACCAATCTAAAATTTATTTGATACTAAATTATAATTCAAAACTTATAAAAATAGCTATCACATAATAATTTAAAATCATTTTGTGATAGCTTTATTATTTCACATTTTATTTAAAATAGTTTACTCCAGATTCAAATATTTTTTGATCTTTTTCTCCTATTATATTTTTCATTACATGTTGACCTATTCTTTCAGAGTGACCCATCTTACCAAATATTCTACCATCTATACTAGTTATACCTTCAACTGCAAAGTATGAACCATTTGGATTATATTCTATATCATAAGTTGCTTCACCATCTAAATTAACATATTGAGTTGCAATTTGACCATTTTCAACTAATTGTTTAAATTCATTTTCATTACAAACAAATTTACCTTCTCCATGAGATATTGCAACTGTATGCATATCCCCAATCTCTGTTTTTGCTAACCAAGGTGATTTATTAGATACTATTTTTGTTGTTACAACTTTAGCTTGGTGACGACCTATATTATTATAAGTTAAAGTAGGTGCATCTACACTGCATTCTCTAATTTCTCCATAAGGCACAAGACCTAATTTTATTAATGCTTGGAATCCATTACATATACCTAACATTAAACCATCTTGTTTAGTTAGGAATTCATTTAAAGCTTCTGCTATTTTAGGATTTCTAAATACAGTTGCTATAAATTTACCAGAACCATCTGGCTCATCTCCTGCACTAAATCCACCTGGTAACATTATTATTTGAGAAGTCTTTATTTCATTTACTATAGTATCTACAGACTGCTCTATATCTTTGTCTGTTAAATTTTTGAATACTTTCACACTAGTTTTAGCCCCAGCTCTTTCAAAGGCTCTTGCTGAATCATATTCACAATTTGTTCCTGGGAATGCTGGTATAAATACTTTTGGTGTAGCAATTGATAAAGATGACTTTAATCTATTTTCAGTACTAACAAAACTTATATTTTTTATTTTATCTTTAACTTCTAATGCCTTAGTTGGGAATATTGGTTCTAAAGTTTCCTCAAACTTAGCATATAGCTCTTTTAAAGATATTCTTTCATTTTTAATTAGAATACTAGGACCTTCAATAGTTTTACCAGCAACTTTATAATCATATCCATCTAATAATGATAAATCTTCTTCATTCATTTCAAGCACTATATTTCCATATGCAGATATAAACAATTTATCAATATCAACATTTTCATCAAATTTGAATCCTATTTTATTACCAAATGCCATTTTACTTATAGCTTCACCTAATCCACCGTAACCTAAGGCATAAGATGCTAAAACTTTTTTATCTTTTATAAGCGATGTCACCTTATTCAGATTTTTCTTTAATGCATCAAAATCTACTATTTTACTATCTAATTTAGGTGTTTTTAGTACTACCACTGTTGAATTTGCTTTTTTAAACTCTGGAGATACTACTAAATCAGCATCTATAGTGTTTACTGCAAAAGAAACTAAGGTTGGAGGTACATTTATATCTTTAAAAGTACCTGACATACTATCTTTTCCACCTATTGCAGGTATTTGTAATTTATTTTGTACGTAATATGCTCCAAGTAAAGCTGCAAATGGTTTACCCCATTTAGTTGCATCTTTTCCTAGTTTCTCGAAATACTCTTGGAAAGTAAGTCTCGTTGTTTTATAATCTCCACCTATAGCAACCAATTTACAAACAGACTCAACTACTGCATATAAAGCACCATGGAATGGACTCCATTTTCCTATTTTAGGATTATATCCATATGTCATTATAGTTGAAGTATTTGTTTCTCCACCAAGTACCGGTATTTTGGCAACCATACCTTGAGTTGGAGTTGCTTGATATTTTCCACCAAAAGGCATTAATACAGTATTTGCACCTATTGTATTATCAAACTTTTCAACTAAACCTTTTTGTGAACAAATATTTAAATCAGATAATGCTTTTTCAAATTTTCCTTTTATAGTATTTGCTTCACAGTTGACATTTCCATTTTCAAAATATGTTTTATCTTCATCAACTTTATTTACATGTATATTAGTTGTTTGTTTCACACCATTCGTATCTAAAAATGCTCTTTTTAAGTTAACTATTGTTTGATTATTCCAAGTCATTTTTAAATATCCACTATCAGTTACTGTTGCAACATGAGTTGCTTCTAAGTTTTCTTCTCTAGCTAATGATATAAATCTCTCTTTATTTTCTTTATCTATTGCAACTGCCATTCTTTCTTGAGATTCTGATATGGCAAGTTCTGTTCCATCTAATCCATCATATTTTTTAGGAACTAAATCTAAATTTATGTCTAAACTATCAGCTATTTCACCTATAGCAACACTTACTCCACCAGCACCAAAGTCATTACATCTTTTTATCATTTGTGCTACTTCTTTATTTCTAAAGAATCTTTGGATTTTTCTTTCATTAGGTGCATCACCTTTTTGAACTTCTGCTGAACAAGTTTTTATTGATTCTTCACTATGCTCTTTAGATGAACCTGTAGCTCCTCCACAACCATCTCTTCCTGTTTTACCACCAAGAAGAATGATTATATCTCCAGCTACTGGTCTTTTTCTTATTACATTTTCCTTTGGTGCGGCTGCTATTACTGCCCCAACTTCCATTCTTTTTGCAACAAAATCTTCATCATATACTTCTGCAACTTGACCAGTAGTTAAACCTATCTGGTTACCATAAGAAGAGTAACCATTGGCAGCTTCTGTAGTTATTTTTCTTTGCATTAACTTTCCTGGTAATGTGTCTTCTAATGAAGTTCTTGGGTCTGCACTACCAGTAACACGCATAGCTTGATATACATAACTTCTTCCTGAAAGTGGATCTCTTATAGCTCCACCTAAACAAGTAGCAGCTCCACCAAAAGGCTCTATTTCAGTTGGATGATTGTGCGTTTCATTTTTAAACATCACTAAATATTTTTCTATTTTTCCGTTTACATTTACATCAACATTTATTGAACAAGCATTTATTTCTTCACTTTCATCTAAATCATCTAGCTTACCATCTTTTTTAAGTTCTTTCATTGCTATAGTTGCTATATCCATTAAGCAAACATCTTTATCCCTACCCACATAAACAGTTTTTCTTGATTCTAAATACATTTCATAAGCTTCTTTTATTATTTCATTGTATTTACCATTGTCTATTTTTACATCTTCTATCTTAGTCATAAATGTAGTGTGTCTACAGTGATCTGACCAATAAGTATCTAGTACTTTTATTTCTGTTATAGTAGGATTTCTTCTCTCTTCGTTTTTGAAATAGTTTTGAACATGTTCTAAATCAGCTAAAGTCATAGCTAATCCTTGTTTTTTTAAGAAAGTTTCTAATTCTTCAGCAGAAAAATCAATAAATCCATCTAATATAGCAACTGATGTAGGTACTTCAATTTCCATTTCTAAAGTTTTAGGTATTTCTAAACTAGCTTCTCTACTATCAACTGGGTTTATACAGTAAGATTTTATTCTATCAAAATCAATATCACTTATATTTCCTGATAATACGTATACTTTTGCTGTAGATATATTTGGTCTTTTACCTTCATTAACTATTTGTATACATTGAGCTGCCCAATCTCCCCTTTGGTCATATTGACCTGGTAAATATTCTATGGCAAATACTCTATCATTTTCATTTATATCTTCTAATTCATTATAGTAAACTACATCTAAGTTAGTTTCTGAAAATATTGTTTTAGCAGCATTTTCAAATACTTCTTCACTTAAATCTTCCACATCATATCTATTTAAAACTCTTATATTTTCTATAGTATCTATGTGTAAACTCTCTATTAAATCTTTCTTTAAACTTTGAGCTTCTAAATCAAAACCTGCTCTTTTTTCAACTAAAACTCTTCTTACTGTTGATTCTATAACTAAAGTATCATTTGTAGTTGATTGTAGCTGTGTAGTATTCATTACTTTCCCTCCAAATTTGAAAATTTATTTCCATATATCTTTTCTATAATGCATTTTTTCAAAGTTTATTTTTTTAATATTTTCATAAACTTTTTCGCCTGCTTCCTTAACTGTTTTACCTTTTGCAGTTATTCCAATTACTCTTCCACCGTTAGTAACTATGTTTTCATTATCAAACTTAGTTCCACTATGGAATACAACTATATCTGAATCTAAATTTTCAAGTCCACTTATTACTTTTCCCTTTTCATAATTTTCAGGATATCCACCAGAAGTAAGCATTACACAAATAGCTTCTTCTTTTGAATAATTTATTTCTATATTTTTTAAGTTATTATTTAAGATTTCACTTATTATCTTGTTTAAGTCCGTATCTAATCTAAATAATACTGATTGTGTTTCTGGATCACCAAATCTTACATTGTACTCTAAAATTTTAGGTCCATCTTCTGTTATCATAAGTCCAACAAATAAAATTCCTTTGTAATTTAAATTATCTTTCTTAAATCCTTCTAAAGTTTTATCTAAAATTTTTTCTTGAACTTCTTTGGCTAATTTTTCAGTATATATTTCACTAGGAGAGAATGTTCCCATTCCTCCAGTATTTAATCCAGTTTCACCTTCAAATACTTTTTTATGGTCTTTTGAACTAACCATAGGAACTATAGTGTCATTATCAACAAAAGCAAGAATTGAAGTTTCTATACCAGTTAAAAATTCTTCTACAACAATTTTATCTCCAGCATTACCAAACTTTTTATCTGACATCATTTCCTTTAATGTAGTTATTGCATCTTCTCTATTTTCTGGTATAACAACACCTTTTCCAGCAGCTAGTCCATCAGCTTTTATTACTACTGGATATCCAAAGCTATCTATTTCTGATATGGCTTCATCTAAATCAGTATATTCTTTATATTTAGCAGTAGGAAGGTTATGTCTTATCATAAAATCTTTTGAGAAAGATTTACTTCCTTCTAGTTGAGCACACTTTTTATTTGGACCGAAAATTTTAAGTCCTTCTTTTTCAAATTTATCAACTATACCTGCCACTAGAGGTATTTCTGGTCCTACTATTGTTAGATCTATTTTATTTTCTTTAGCAAACTTTAATAAGTTTTCTATATCGCTATCTTGAATATCTATACATTGTGCAACATTTGATATTCCCGCATTACCTGGTGCACAATATATTTTATCAACATTTGCTTCTTTACTTAATTTCCAACAAATAGCGTGTTCTCTTCCTCCGCCACCAACAACTAATATTTTCATCTTTATACCCCCTAGTGTTTAAAGTGTCTCACTCCTGTAAACACCATTGTCATTGAATTTTTGTCACAAGCATCTATTGAGTCTTGATCTCTCATAGAACCACCTGGTTGAACTATTGCTTTTATTCCTACCTCATGAGCAAGAGTTACACAATCATCAAATGGGAAGAATGCATCTGAAGCAAGTATAGCTCCTTCAAAGTTTTTATCTTTATTATTTTCTATAGCATTTTTTAATGCCCATATTCTTGATGTTTGGCCACATCCAAGAGCTAATGTTTCTCCATCTTTAACTATAGCTATAGCATTTGATTTCATATTTTTAACAACTTTCATACCAAATTCCATATCTTTTAATTGTTTTTCTGTTGGATTTAATTTAGTTACAACTTCACATTTATTAGTTAATTTATTATTTCTATCTTGAATTAATAATTTCCCATCTAAATATTTCATATCATATGGTTGTAAACTAGATTCAATCTTAGCTAATTTAAGAACTCTTAAATTCTTTTTATTTCTTAAGATTTCTAAAGCTTCTTCAGTATAATCATAAGCTACTACTATTTCTAAAAATATTTCACTCATTTTTTTAGCTGTTGGAGCATCTACTATTGATGTTATACCTACAATTCCTCCAAATATTGAAACTTTATCAGCTTCATAACATTTTGTATAAGATTCAAGAGCATCTTTTCCTATACCTACACCACATGGATTAGTATGTTTAACTGCTACTGTAACTACTTCTTTACTATCTTTAAATTCTCTCATCACTTCTAAACAACCATATAAGTCATTTATATTGTTAAAAGATAATTCTTTTCCGTTCAATTGTTCGTAATTTAATATTGGGTTTTTAGCATTAGGTTGGCTATATAACATTCCAGCTTGATGTGGATTTTCACCATATCTTAATGTTTGTTCTTTTTGGAAAGTTAAGTTTAATATTTCTGGATATTCATCTTTAACTTCACCAGCAAAATAACTAGATATAAGAGCATCATATCTCCCTGTAATAGAGAAAGCTTTATATGCTAATTTTTTTCTATCTTCTAAAGTTAGAGAATTATTTTTTAATTTTTCAATTATCATAGAGTAGTCATTTACATCTACTACTACAGTTACATCTTTGTAATTTTTAGCAGCAGAACGTATCATTGATGGTCCACCTATATCGATATTTTCTATCATATCTTCATGAGATTTTCCTGCTTTTAAAGTTCCTTCAAAATCATATAAGTTTACAACAACTAAATCTATAGGATTAATATTATGTTCTTTTATAGTCGATACATGATTTTCATCATCTCTTTTATATAAAATTCCACCATGTATATATGGATTTAAAGTTTTAACTCTTCCATCTAATATTTCTGGGAATTTAGTTACTTCATCTATCTGTATAGCTTTTACACCTTGTTCTTTTAACATTTTAAAAGTATTACCAGTAGATATTACTTCATATCCTAACTTATTTAATTCAGTACAAAATTCTACAACTCCAGTTTTATCAGTTACACTTACTAACGCTCTCTTAATCATTTATATAAACCCTCCTACCATTGACAGTTAGCTTATTTTCACAAAACATACTTATACTTTTTGTAAGTATTTCATGCTCTACTTCAAGCACTCTTTTTGCTAATTTTTTTATGTCATCATCTTGTTTTACTTCTACAGTTTTTTGCATTATTATTGGACCGGTATCTGCTCCTTCATCTACAAAGTGAACAGTAGCCCCAGTTACTTTAGCTCCATAATCAATTACTCCTTGGTGAACTTTTTCACCATAATATCCTTTACCACAAAATGCAGGAATTAATGATGGATGTATATTGATTATTTTATTTCTATATTCATTGACTAGCTTAGGACTGACTATTTTTAAATAGCCAGCCAAAATTACTAATTCAATTTCATTTTCTTTTAAAACTTCTATTATTTTATCTTCATCTTTTTCACAGATAGCTTTTATATTATGATTTCTTGCTCTTTCTAACCCATAAGCATTTTCTTTATTTGAAATAACTACTCTTACTTCACCATTTATAGACTTATTTTCACATCCATCTATAACTGCTTGTAAATTAGTTCCTCCTCCAGATATTAATACACCTATCTTTACCATAATTCAACACCTTCGTGATTATCCACAACTTCACCTATGATATAAGCTTTATCTTTCATTAATTCTTCATATTTTTTATCTATTTCAATATCATTTTGTAAATTATTATTATTTATATAATCAACTATATCACTAGCCTCTTCTTTATTTACTACTAAAACTAAACCAATACCCATATTAAATGACTTATGAAGTTCTCTTTTATCAACCATCTCAAGATTTTCTATCATTTCAAAAATTGGAGGCTTTTCCCATGAACCAGTTTTTATATTTAGTCCAAGACCTTCTGGTATAACTCTAGTTATATTTTCTATTACTCCACCTCCAGTAATATGAGCTATAGCTTTTATATTTTTATTTTCTAATAAATCTAATACTAATTTAACGTATATCTTTGTTGGAGTTAAAAGTACTTCTCCTAATGTCATCCCTAACTCTTTTTTGTAATCATTTAAATCCCATTTTAAAGTTTCTAAAAATATCTTTCTTACAAATGAAAATCCATTACTGTGTACACCACTTGAAGATATTCCTATTAATACATCACCTTTTTTAACATCTTTTCCTGATACGATTTTTTCTTTATCAGCTATACCAACAGCAAAACCAGCCAAATCATATTCATCTTTTGAATACATTCCTGGCATTTCAGCAGTTTCACCACCAATTAATGCACATCCAGATATTTTACATCCATCTGCAACACCCTTAACTATTTCATCTATATGTTCAGGAACTAATTTACCTATAGCTATATAATCTAAGAATAATAGAGGTTTTGCACCTTGACATATTAAGTCATTAACACTCATGGCAACTAAATCTATACCTACCGTATTATGTTTATTCATCATTTGAGCTAATTTAAGTTTTGTTCCTACTCCATCAGTTGCAGCAAGTAGTACTGGTTCTTTCATAGTTAAAAAATCTTTTAAACTATATAATCCACTAAAATTTCCTAAGTCGCCTATTACATTTTTATCATAAGTTTCTTTTATTTTATTTTTTATTAAACTTACTGCTCTATTTCCTTCGTCTATATTTACTCCTGATTGTTCATAAGTTAGCATGAAGCAATGTCCTCCTTGTCTATTTTCTTAACTGGATAATCACCGTCAAAGCAAGCCTTACAGAAATTAAATGGTTCATCAATTGCACTTAACATTCCTTCTATATCTAAGAATTTTAAAGAGTCGCATCCTATAAAATCTCTCATTTCATCTATATTCATATTAGATGCTATTAGTTTTGATCTGTTAGGCGTATCTATTCCGTAATAACAAGAATATTTAACTGGTGGCGAAGTAATTCTTAAATGTATTTCTTTTGCTCCAGCTTCTTTAAGTGATTTTACTAATAATTTAGAAGTTGTTCCTCTAACTATTGAATCATCAACTAATACTATAGATTTACCTTTTATAATTCTTGAAAGTGGATTAAGTTTTATTTTTACCCCTATTTCTCTTTCCTCTTGTGTTGGTTTTATAAAAGTTCTACCAACATATCTATTTTTAACTAAAGCTTCAGATACAGGTATTTTACTAGCATTGGCATAACCTATCGCTCCTGGCCATCCAGAGTCTGGAACAGGAACTACCATATCAGCATTTATATTATCTTCTTTAGCTAATATTTCTCCTGATTTCACCCTAAACTCATAAGCATTTACATTATCTATAGTCGCATCATTTCTTGCAAAGTATATATGTTCAAATATACAACTTTTTTTCATAGATTTGTAATTTTCATTAAAGTTGTATGATTTTAATTCTCCGTCCTTTATTACTACAATTTCCCCTGGCTCCACATCTCTAATTACTTCTCCGCCTAATATATCTATAGCGCTATTTTCTGATGCTAATATATATTCATCATCTTTTTTACCTATTATCAAAGGTCTAAATCCTAAAGGGTCTCTAACTCCGACTAACTCATCATCGCTTAAAATTACAAGAGAATATGCTCCCTTAATATAATCCATTGTAAGCTTTAAGCTTTCTACAATATTTCCTTTATAATATCTAGCAAGTATATAAAGTATAACTTCTGTATCTGTATTACTTGTAAACATATAGCCATCTTCTTCAAGCATATCTTTCAATGTTTGAGCATTTACAAGATTTCCATTATGAGCTAAAGCAAGTCTTCTCTTTCTTACACTTCCTAATAATGGCTGACAGTTAGCAAAATTACTTCCTCCTGCTGTAGAGTATCTAACATGAGCAATCCCCATATTACCTTTTAATTTTTCTAATTTTTTAGGTGTAAAAACATCTCCAACAAGACCCATATCTTTGTAATAATTTATTTCTTCTCCATTAGAAACAGCTAATCCACAACTTTCTTGACCCCTATGTTGAATTGAATATAATGAATAGTACAATTGTTTTGATATATCTTTGTCTTTAGAGTAAATCCCTACTACTCCACACATATGAAATCCTCCTAATATTATTTATTTAACCTTGCTAAAACTTCTTCGTATCCTTCAACTAAATCCCCAAGATCTCTTCTAAATCTGTCTTTGTCTAATTTTTCATTAGTATTAACATCCCAAAGTCTACAAGTATCAGGTGATATTTCATCTGCTAATATAATTTTTCCATCTGAATCTTTACCAAATTCAAGTTTAAAATCTACTAATTTTAAGTCCATTTTTAAGAAAAATCTTTTCATAATTTCATTTATTTTTAAAGTTTGATTTCTTAAAAATTCTATTTCTTCTCTTGTTGCTAATTTTAATGCAACTGCATGATCGTCATTTAATAATGGATCTCCAAATTCATCATTTTTATATGACATTTCAAATATTGGTTGATCTAATACGATACCTTCTTCTACGCCATATCTTTTACAGAATGAACCTGCTGTGATATTTCTTACTATTACTTCTAGTGGTAAAATTTTTACTTTTTTGACTAACATTTCTCTATCAGATATGCTTTTTATGAAGTGTGATTCTATTCCTTCTCTTGCTAATTCTTCAAACATTATAGTTGATATTTTATTATTTAATATTCCCTTAGATGCTATTTCAGCTTTTTTTTCTCCGTTAAATGCTGTTGCATCATCTTTATAGTAAACTACAAATTCATTATCATTGTCCGTAGTGTATATTTGTTTTGCTTTGCCTTCATATAATAACATGTCAATTACCCCCTTAAACATTCATCATCTTTTAATACTTTTTGTGCCATTTCTTGTCTATAATTTCTTAAATCCTCTTTTAATTTAGGATATTTTACACTCATAATCTGCATAGCCATTAAAACTGCGTTAAGACCAGAATCTATAGTTACAGTTGCTACTGGTATACCACTTGGCATTTGAACCATTGATAAAAGTGAATCTAGTCCATCCATTGTAGATGATTTTATAGGCAATCCTACTACTGGAATTAATGTATTAGCTGCTATTACTCCTGGTAAATGAGCTGCTTTTCCTGCAGCTGCTATTATTACATCTACTTCATTTTCTACATCTGCGATAAATTGTTCTAATTCTCTAGGTGTTCTATGTGCTGATAAAACACGAACAATAACTTCTATGTCATACTTTCTTAAAAAGTTTATTCCTTCTTCTAACTTAGGGTAATCTGATTTAGACCCCATAATTACTGCTATTTTCATTATCTTCCCCCACTTTTATATTTACGAACAATATTCTTTATTGTTTATATTTTTACGAACTTTATATTAATATATTATATTAATATTTGCTTTTATTCAATATATTTTTATTTTTTTATTATGTATAATTTGTGTTTTATTTGATTTATTTTTTAACTATAACTAATTTTAATTATATAAATAATAAATTTTAATATTGCTACTATGAAATATAAAATCTATAATTAACCAAAAGAAATATATTAAGAAAGGAGAATATTATGAAGAAGACTATAATTTTGATTTCGGCTTTGACAATAGTAGCAGTAGGAATATTTTGTTACAATAATAAGATATCAAGTAATGATTTAAAGGATATACAAACAAAAGCATCATTTGAGAAATATGATTATTTAAATCTTAAAGAAAATGCTTCAGTTATAGCACTTGTAAAAATTGAAGATGACCTAGGTCAAGAAAATAGTATAATAAATTATAACGAGAATGATCCGTTTATAAATAGTTATTATGGTGTAAGAAAAGCTACAGTTCAAAAATTTTATAAAAATGATAAAAAATTAGTAGATTTTATATCATTTTTAGAACCGGCAGCAATAACATCAAATAATGAATATATACATCCAGAAGGATATAATAAGATGGAAAAAGGAAAGACATATATAGTCTTTTTATCAGACGAAACAGCAAGTGGAGATATGAGTATAATAAGTGCGAATAATGGTAAAATAGATGTTTCTTCAATAGAAGATAATGAGTTTTATGATATAGCTATAAAATCAGTAATTGATTTTGAAACTTCAAATGATGAATTAAATTTAAATGATAAAGAAAAAATATTAAATGCTGAAATGCCAACATCAATGGTTGATTTTGATAATACATCTGAATTAACAATAAAAAATAATTTAGGAGGTTTATCAGTTAATTATCATTTTGATGAAAATTCAAATAAAGAATTTATTGATATTAATGGAAAGCCACTAATAGTTGATGGTAAATTATTTACAGAATAAAAATATAACTAATCGTTAATTATAAATATTTAATAAAAATAAGGCTTTGATTTTAATGAGACCAGTGAATAAAATTTAACGTATAAAAAATTGAGACTATAGAATCTAAATTGATACCTAAAAAGTAAACAGTTTAATAAAATACTATCTAAGCAATCATATGGCACCTGTATTCTATAGGTGTCATATTTTTAATTAATAACTAGCTACTTTTATTACATCGTTGATTGTTATATTGTTTTGTGTTAAATTTAATTTGCAAAAAGTCAATACTTAAATGTCAACTAAACATTATACTATCAAAACCCTTAAAATAAAAAAAGAAGAGATAAACTCCTCTTTTTAAATACGATTATATTATTGATTATTAACTTCTAACCTAGAAGGATAAACTTTATAATAAATAAGATTGATAAAACTATCATTGATACATTTATTTCATCTCTCTTATTTGTAAGTAATTTTAATATTGTATAAGATAATATACCAAATATTATACCGTCACCTATACTGTTCATAAGCGGCATGAATAAGAATGTTATAAATGCTGGTATAGCATTTGTAAAATCACTAAAATCAATTTTATTAAATGATTCTGCCATCATTACTCCAACTATTATTAATACTGCTGAAGTTGCTTGTGTTGGTATTGCTGCAAATAATGGCGCAAAGAATAAAGATATTAAGAATAAGAATCCTGTAGTTATTGCTGTTAATCCTGTTCTTCCACCTTCACCAACTCCTGATGCACTTTCTACAAAAGCAGTTACTGTTGAAGTTCCAAGTAATGCACCTACTGTTGTTCCTATTGCATCTGATAACATTGCTTCTTTAGCTCTTGGTATATTTCCTTTTTCATCAAGTAAATTACCTTTTTCAGCAACACCTACTAAACATCCAACTGTGTCAAATAAATCAACAAACAGTAATGTAAATACTAATATTACCATATTTAAACTAAATATTTCACTTTTATCAACTGAAAAAGCTTGTAAAAATACTGGTTTTAATGATGGTATATCTAAAGATACTATTCCAGTTGGTAAAGCAACTAATTTAAGTACCATTCCTATTATTGATATAGATGCTATTGATATTAATAATGCACCTTTTACATTTTTAGCTACTAATACACCCGTTATTAATAAACCAACTAAAGTTAATATAACTAATGGGTCATGTATATTACCTAAAGCTCCATCTACTACTATACTTGCATTGCTTAATCCAACATATGCTATAAATAATCCAACACCTGCTGTTACTGCAAATTTTAAATTCATAGGTATACATTCAATTATTTTTTCTCTTAAGTTTGTAACAGTAAGTAAAATAAATATAATACCTTCTATAAATACTGCCATAAGAGCAAATTGCCATGAGTATCCCATTTGTAAAACTATTGTATTTGCAAAGAAAACATTTAATCCCATTCCTGGTGCTAATCCTATTGGATAATTTGCTAAGATTCCCATAAAGAATGTAGATATTGCAGCTGATAAAGCTGTAGCAACAAATACTGCACCTTGATCCATACCTGATGCAGAAAGTATCATTGGATTAACTACTAATATATAAGCCATTGTCATAAATGTAGTGATACCAGCTGTTACTTCTGTTTTTACATTTGTATTATTTTCACTTAATTTAAAAATTTTCTCTAAAAAATTATTTTTATCATTTGATAAATTTGTAATTTCCATATTATTAAACCCACCTCCGATATTTTTGTACCTAAACAACTTAACATTTCTCTACATATCTTAAAATTAGTTCGCATTCTAACACTTCATTAGAATATCATCATATTTATATAGTGTCAATATCCTTTCTATATATTATGTCCATTTATAACATTTTTCATTTTTATAATTTGTATTTTCAAACTTTTAGTTATTTTATTTATAAAACTTATTTAAGTATAAATTCCTTATAATCAAAAAATTAGAGGTAAGAATATTAATATTCTTACCTCTATATTTGAAAACTTTGTTTTACTATTTATACTATTATTATTTTGTAGATGGAACTTCTATTTCTCCATTTTTAACTTTTTCAGCCATAGTATTTACATAATCTAAAACATCTTGTGGAACTAAGTTTTTAGTAGATTCAGGTATACCAACACCATCTTCTTTTAATCCATAAACTCTTTCTTCTCCACCTATTTTATCTCCATTTTTAAATGCTTTTACTGTTTCTAATACACCAACGTTAACCTTTTTTAATGCTGATGTTAATACATTTTCTGGAGCTAAACTACTTTGGTCTTTATCTGCACCTATTATATATTTATTTTGTTCTTTAGCTGATTCTATTGAACCTACTCCAGTACCACCAGCTGCCGCAAATATTATATCTGAATTATTAGCATACATTTGATTTGCTATTGATTTACCTTTTGCTGCATCTGAGAAAGTACCTGCATATTGGGCTTTAACTTGTGCTTTAGCGTTAGCTTCTTTTACACCTGCTGTATATCCATACTCAAATTGATTTATAACTGGATTGTCCATACCACCTATAAATCCAACTTGATTAGTTTTTGTCATTTTTCCTGCTATTAATCCTGTTAAATAAGCTGCTTCATTAGCTTTAAATACTATAGGTGTAACATTTGATGGTATTTCATCATAAGTTTCATCTATTAAGGCAAAGTTTACATCTGGATAGTTTTCAGCTTGTGTTTTTATATCATCAGCCATAGTATAACCTACACCTATAATTAAATTCATTCCATCATCAACTAACGTTTCTATATTTCCAAGATACTCAGATGCTTGTCTTGATTCAATTACTTTTATTTCTATTCCTAATTCTTTTTCAGCCTCTTGAAGACCTTCCCATGCAGATTGGTTAAATGATTCATCATTTATACCACCTGTATCAGCTACCATACCAACTTTTATTGTTTCTTTTGCTCCTGAATTATTTTTATTATCTGCTTTGTTTGAACATCCTATTAAACTCATAGAACCTATTATTATTGCAGAACTTAATGCTACTAACTTTTTAAACTTCATATTTTTCCTCCTGTTGTCTTTTAAATTTATGTCTATATGTTAATATTATCTATATTGTTAGTATTTTTAATCAATTATATAACTATACAAGCACAAAATATTCTAGGCCAAAAGATTAAAATCTTTCGACCTCATATTTTTATTCCCATTCTATTGTACCTGGTGGTTTTGAAGTTATATCATAAACAACTCTATTAGCTCCATCAACTTCATTTACTATTCTATTTGATATTTTTTCTAAAATATCATAAGGCATTTTATACCAGTCTGAAGTCATTCCATCAGAAGATGTTACTGCTCTTAAACCTACTAAGTAAGCATAAGTTCTTTCATCTCCCATTACACCAACAGTTTTTACATCTGGTAATGTAGCGAATGCCTGCCATATTTCTTTATAAAGACCAGCTTTTTTAAGTTCTTCCATATATATAGCATCTGCTTCTCTTAAAATATCACATCTTTCTTTTGTGACTTCACCTATAACTCTTATTCCAAGTCCTGGTCCTGGGAATGGATGTCTAAATATTAAATCTTCATCTATTCCAAGTTCTAATCCTATTTTTCTAACCTCATCTTTGAATAATTCTCTCAAAGGCTCAACTATTTTAAATTCTATATCTTCAGGTATTCCACCAACATTGTGATGTGATTTTATAGTAGCAGATTCTCCACCATGACCACTTTCAACAACATCAGGATATATAGTTCCTTGAACTAAAAAGTCCATTTTTCCAAGTTTATTTGACTCTTCTTCAAATACCCTTATAAACTCTTCACCTATTATTTTCCTCTTAGCTTCTGGTTCTGTAATTCCTTTTAATTTTCCTAAGAATCTATCCTCACAATTTACTCTTATTAAGTTCATATCAAACTTATCTCTGAATATTCTTTCAACATCATTTCCTTCATTTTTTCTAAGTAAACCATGGTCAACGAATACACAAGTTAAGTTATCTCCTATAGCTTTGTGAACAAGTACAGCAGCAACTGATGAGTCAACTCCACCACTTAATGCACAAAGTACTTTTTTATCACCTATAGTTTCTTTTAATTGTTTTATTTTATCATTTATAAATGAATCTGTAGTCCAATCACCACTAACATTACAAATATTGTATAAGAAGTTTCTAAGTATTTTATCTCCTTCTAAGCAATGTTCAACTTCTGGGTGAAATTGTACTCCATAAAGATTTTTTTCTTTATTTTCTACAGCTGCAACTGGACAATCTTCAGTATGAGCTATTATTTCAAATCCTGGTGCTACAGTATCAACTAAATCAGTATGACTCATCCAAACTGTATTTGTAGTTATTCCTTCAAATAATTTTGATTGTTGGTATGTTATAGCTGTTTTTCCATACTCTTTCTCAGTTGTATTACCTTTTCTAACGACTCCACCTAATACATGAGACATTATTTGATGTCCATAACATATACCTAATATTGGTACACCAATTTCAAATATTTCTTTCGATATTGATGGTGAATCTTCTAAATATGCACTATTTGGTCCACCAGTAAAAATTATACCTTTTGGATTTTTAGCTTTTATCACTTCTATATCAGTGCTATAAGGTATTATTTCACAGTATACATTATTTTCTCTTACTCTTCTTGCTATTAATTGATTATATTGACCTCCAAAGTCAACAACTAATATTAACTCATGTTTCATTACATCATATCTCCTTGCATACTATAGTTTGGTGCTTCTTTTGTTATTGTTATATCATGTGGATGACTTTCTTTTAATGAAGCTGCAGTTATTTTTACGAACTGAGCAGTTTCTTGTAAAGTTTTTATATTAGGAGCTCCACAATATCCCATTCCTGATTTTAATCCACCTATCATTTGATATGTTATATCTTCTGCTTTACCTTTATAGGCAACCATACCCTCAACACCTTCTGGAACTAATTTTTTAGATCCTTCTTGGAAGTATCTATCCTTTGAACCATGTTCCATAGCAGCAATAGATCCCATTCCTCTATAAGTTTTATAAGATCTTCCTCTATAAAGAACTATTTCTCCTGGACTTTCTTCAGTTCCTGCAAACATTGATCCCATCATACATACATTAGCTCCAGCCGCAAGTGCTTTTACTATATCTCCAGAATATTTTATTCCACCATCAGCTATTACTGGTATTCCATATTCAGCTGCAACTTCTGCACAGTCCATAACCGCTGTTACCTGAGGTACACCGATACCTGCAACTACTCTAGTTGTACATATAGAACCTGGTCCTATACCAATTTTCACACAGTCTGCTCCTGATTCTATTAAAGCTCTACAACCTTCTGCTGTAGCAACATTACCCGCAATGACTTGAAGATTTGGATAAGCTGCTTTTATTTTTTTAACCGCTTCTATAACACCTTTAGAATGTCCATGTGCACTATCTAAAACTATTACATCTACTTTAGCTTCATATAATGCTTTTACTCTATCTAATAAATCTCCAGTTATCCCAACTGCTGCTCCACATAAAAGTCTTCCTTTTTTATCTTTAGCAGAGTTTGGATATTGAATTTTCTTTTCTATATCTTTTATAGTTATTAAACCTTTTAAATGACCCTCATCATCTACTATCGGTAATTTTTCTATCTTGTGTTTTTTAAGTATCTGCTGGGCTTCTTCTAAATTAACCCCCTCTTTAGCCGTAACTAAATTGTCTTTAGTCATAGCTTCTTCTATTTTTTTAGACATATCTTTTTCAAATTTAATATCTCTATTTGTTATTATTCCTATAAGTTTTTTATCCTCATCAACTATAGGAACACCTGATATTCTGTATTTCCCCATTATATCGTCGGCATCTTGAATTGTATGGTCTTTACTTAAGAAAAACGGATCAACAATTACGCCACTTTCGCTTCTTTTAACTCTATCTACTTCTGAGGCTTGTTCTTTTATAGACATATTTTTATGAATTATACCTATACCACCTTGTCTAGCCATAGATATTGCCATTTTTGACTCTGTAACAGTATCCATTCCAGCACTCATAAGAGGTATATTTAGTTCTATACTTTTAGTTAAATTAGTTTTTGTATCTATCTCTTTTGGTAATATCTCTGATTTTTGAGGTATTAATAAAACATCATCAAATGTTAACCCTTCTTTTATTATTTTAGCCATACTATTCTCCTTTCAACATTACTCCATTATATTTTTGTATAAAAAAAACTGTACAGTTTCCACTTTTTATACTAAAAGTGAAATTACTATACAGGTAAAAAAGTATACAATATAGCTGACTATAATAAGCATTTATTGTATTTTAAGTATATAATAATTTCACTCATAGTCAAGATTTTTACGGTATCTCGGTAGAAACTCTCAGACCATATTTCTGAGTATATACGAGTGATTTATTTTTAGATTTTCGTTAATTGCCTTACGTTTGAATAATAATTTACCATTATAATACGCTTATGTCAATAAATTTATATTAATTTTTTCATTAATACTTTTATTAATTTCATTATAGACTTCTCTAAGCTCTATGTTTAATGTTTTTGATATCAATTTACATTGCTCATATTCTGGCTTTAGCTTAATTAGTTTGTTATTATAATATCCTAATTTAACTTTAACCTTTCCATAAACTGTATCTACTTCAATAAACTTTCTATCTAGTTTAGCTCTGTTATATTCTTTATATCTTACGCCAAAAGTTGATGTTTCTGTAAGTAGTAATTTAATAAATTTATTCAAATCCTTCTTTTTTGTTAATATGCTTATTTTATATGCTGGTCTATTTTTTTTCATAAATATACTTTCTGTAAAAACATCTAAAGCACCTTCATCCATTATCTTCTCAAATAAATATGAATATATTTCAGAAGACATATCATCAATATTAGCAACTATTTCATAAACAACTTCATTATGTTCATCTTCTTGTGCTAATGCTACTCTTAAAATATTTGGCTTTTCAAATTTTTTATGACCTACTCCATATCCAATTTTTTTAGTATTAAAGTCAAGCTCATCAATAAATTCATCACATATTGTTTTGATTATTGCAGCTCCTGTTGGAGTTGTACATTCTCCTTTTACATGATTGAATTTAACAGGTATATTTTTTAAAATTTCAACTGTCGCTGGAGCTGCTGCAGGTATAACACCGTGAGCACATTGTATAAATCCTGATCCAAGCGGAACAGATGTAGAATATACTTTATCTATATTTAATAAATCTAAAAGTATACATGAGCCTACTATATCAACTATAGAATCTATAGCTCCAACTTCATGAAAATGAATCTTATCAATAGTTGTTCCATGTACTTTTGCTTCTGCTTTAGCAACAATCATAAAAATTTCTTTAGCTCTTTCTTTAATATTATTATTTAGTCTACTATTATCGATAATATCATAAACATCTATTAAATTTCTATGACAGTGTTGTTCCTTTGTTATTACATTTACATTAGTGCCTTTTATATTATTTTCATATTTATAGTTTATTACTATTTCAAATTCATTATCCATATTAAGTTTATTTAACTCTTGTAAAAAAATCCCTTTTGGAACTCCCAAATCCAAAAGAGATGCTAATGTCATATCACCTGATATTCCACCTATAATATCAAAGTACAGTATATATTTTTTCATATTATTCCCCATTTATTATTTTAATTTATTTATAATTGATGCTAAATATCCTGCCCCAAATCCATTATCTATATTTACTACAGAAATTCCAGAAGCGCAACTATTAAGCATTGCTAATAGTGGTGCTAATCCATCGAAATTCGCCCCATACCCAACAGATGTAGGCACTGCTATAACTGGTGCATCTACAAGACCTCCAACTACACTAGGAAGTGCACCTTCCATACCAGCCACAACTACAATTACCCTAGATTCATCTATAATATCTCTATAACTTAATAATCTATGAATTCCTGCAACTCCTACATCATAAAGTCTTTCAACTTCATTTCCAAAAAATTCAGCAGTATAATATGCTTCATCTGCCACAGGTATATCAGAAGTACCACCTGTTATAATTAAAATTTTCCCTTTTCCTTGTAATTTAATTTTTTCATTCTTAATTTTTAATATTTGTGAGTCTTCTTCATACTCTGCATTTGGATATATATTAATTATCTTTTCAAAAGTTTCTTTTCTACATCTCGTGCCTAAAATATTGGTATTTTTTCTGTTCATCTTATCTATAATACCTAAAATATGTTCATCACTTTTTCCTTTGCAATAAATCACTTCTGGATATCCATTTCTAATACTTCTATGATGATCTATGTGGGCATATCCCAAATCTTCATAAGGCAAATCTTTTAATATTTCTAAAGCACTATCTATATCCAATTCATTATTTTTAACATCCTCTAATATTTTCTTTAATTCCATAATTCCCCTCTTTTAATTTGTAATTTTATATATAATTATATAGCACTAAATATTTTATATAACAATTATTTATTAAATCCCCTCAGCTTTACCGTCTCTTCTAGAGTCAGCTCCACCTGTTAATTTTCCATTTTCATACAATATTCCTTGAACTCCTCCAAAATATTTATTATATCCATCTACATATTGCTCTACTACATGGCCCATTGATTCAAGTTTTTTTATAGTTTCTTTACTAAGCCCACCTTCATAGACAATTTTGTCTTCTGTATTATCATACATTCTGTATGCATCAATTGATTCTTGTATTCCCATATTATAATCTATAACATTACTTATAACTTGAGTTATTGCAGGTATTATTCTAGAGCCACCTGGAGATCCAACTACCATAAATGGAGTATCATCTTCATTTAATATAATAGTTGGACTCATTGAACTTAAAGGTTTTTTACCACTTTCAACACGATTTGGCGAATTAATATCTGTTGAAAAATCGCTAATTTCATTATTTAATACAAATCCATAATCATCAACAACAACTCCTGATCCAAATGTCCAGTTTATTGTTTGAGTTGCTGTAACTATATTTCCATCCTTATCAGCAACTGAATAATGAGTAGTATCTTCATGCTCATAAATCCAAGGATCATCTTTTGTTGGCACTTGAGATTTATTCATATCTATTTTATTTGCTAATTTTTTTGCATAATCCTTACTTAATATTCCACTTTCAGGCACATCAATAAATTCTTTATCACCCATATATTCAGCTCTATCTGCATATACCATTTTGAATGTTTCTGATAATAGATGAAATCTTTCTGGTGAGTATAATCCATATTTAGACATATCAAAGTTTTCTAGTACATTTAAAGATTGTATAACATGAGTACCCCCTGAAGAAGGAAGCGATGAAGATATTATTTTTTTACCTCTATAAGTACCTTCTACTGGTTTACTTTCTACAACTTTATAATTTTTTAAATCTTCTAGTGTTATAATTCCGCCATATTTTTTAGCTGAATCAACTATAGATTTAGCTATATCTCCTGTGTAAAATGCATCTTTACCATTTTTAGCAATTAATTTTAATGTTTGTGCTAATTTTTCACTTTTATATAAATCCCCAACCTTATAATAAGATCCATCTTTATTTAATATTAATTTTTTTAGTTCTGGATATTTCTGCATCATTTCCTCAACACTTAACATATCTTTTAACAGTGATGGTGTAACATAATATCCATTTTGAGCTAAATTAATAGCCGGGGTCATAACTTCTTCTAGTGTAAGATTACCTGAACCATATTTTTCAAAAACATAAATTAATCCAGCAACTTGTCCAGGAACTGCTACAGATTTTCCTCCATTTTCATTCGCCTTGTCAATATCTATTCCTTCAGAGTCTAAATTCCACATATAAGGATTTGCTGCTGATGGAGCAGTTTCTCTAAAATCTATGTATGTTGAAGTTCCATCTTGGTTTCTTATCACCATACAACCACCACCAGCTATACCTGTTGCATTTGGCTCCACTACACATAGTGCAAATCCTGTCGCAACAGCTGCATCAACTGCATTCCCTCCTGCTTTAATAATTTCTAACCCAGCCTGTGATGCTTCATATTTTCCTGATGCAACTACGGCATTTTCTCCTACTGCACCCCTTTTATCTGTTGTAGTATGGTCATCTTTATCCCAAAGTTCCCATCCATTACCATCACTTACTATACCTGTAGATGGCATTTCTACCTTCTCTATTTGTAATTTATCTTTTTCTACTTCTTGCTTATTATCTTCTTTTTTACTACAACCAACTGTAAATGTTGTACATAAACTAACACTTAACATAATTGCTATAATTTTTTTAAATCTAACCATGATTACCTCCTAAATTTATTTTGCTCGAATATTTCCATGCAACAAAATATTTTATCATATTATTTGAATTTTTTAAAATAATCATGTTAGCAAGTAAAAAATAACCATACCTTAGCAATTCAATATATACTCAGGTATGGTTATTTAATTTGTTGTAAGTAGTTCGTATTATATAACAATTACGAACTTAACTCTATTATATATTATTAATCACTAAGTTATCTAACAGAACCTAAATTTATTACATCATTCCTGGCATTCCTGCTCCCATTGCAGCAGCTTTATCTTCTTTTTCTGGAATATCTGCAACAGCAGCTTCTGTAGTTAAGAATACTCCTGCTATAGATGCTGCATTTTGAAGGGCACTTCTTGTAACTTTAGTAGGGTCAACTATACCAGCTTCTATCATATTTACATATTTTTCATTTAGTGCATCAAATCCAACTTCAGGTTCTTCACCTATTACTTTTTGAACTATTACTGCACCTTCAAGACCTGCATTTATTGCTATTTGTCTTAATGGCTCTTCTAATGATTTTCTAACTATCTTAGCACCTAGTTGTTCTTCTCCTTCAAGAGTTTCAACTAATTTATCTAATGCAGGTATTGTACTAACTAATGCAGTACCACCACCAGCAACTATCCCTTCTTCAACAGCAGCTCTAGTTGCATTTAATGCATCTTCTATTCTTAGTTTCTTTTCTTTCATTTCAACTTCTGTAGCTGCACCAACTTTAACTACTGCAACTCCACCAGATAATTTTGCTAATCTTTCTAGTAATTTTTCTTTATCAAAATCAGAAGTTGTAGCTTCTACTAAATGTTTTATTTGGTTAACTCTATTTTGGATATCTTCTTTTGAACCAAATCCTCCAACTATAGTTGTGCTATCTTTTACAACTTTAACTGAAGATGCTCTACCTAACATATCTAAGTCACATTCTTTTAAATCATATCCAACTTCTTCTGATATCACAACACCACCAGTAAGAGTTGCTATATCTTGAAGCATTTCTTTTCTTCTGTCACCAAATCCTGGAGCTTTAACTGCAACTATTTCACAAACTCCTCTTAATTTGTTAAGAACTAATGTTGATAATGCTTCACCTTCAACATCTTCTGCTATTATTAATAATCTCTTACCTTGTTCAACTATTTTATTTAATATAGGAAGTAATTCTTGTATATTAGATATTTTCTTATCAGTTATTAATATATAAGGATCATTTAAAACTGCTTCCATTTTATCTACATCTGTAACCATATATGCAGAAACAAATCCTCTGTCAAATTGCATCCCCTCAACAGTTTCTAATTCTGTATTCATAGTTTTAGATTCTTCTACAGTTATAACCCCTTCTTTACCTACTACTTCCATAGCTTCAGCTATTAATTTACCTATTTCATCATCTCCTGAAGATACTGCCCCAACTTGAGCTATTTCTTCTTGAGTTTCTATTGTTCTTGATTGTTTCTTTAATTCTTCAACTGCGCATTCAACAGCTTTTTGTATACCTTTTCTAACTATTATTGGATTAGCACCAGCAGTAACATTTTTTAATCCTTCTCTTATTATTGCTTGTGCTAAAACTGTAGCAGTAGTTGTCCCATCCCCAGCTACATCATTAGTTTTAGTAGCAACTTGTTTAACAAGTTGTGCTCCCATATTTTCAAATCTATCTTCTAATTCTATTTCTTTTGCTATAGTAACACCATCGTTAGTTATTAGAGGTACTCCAAATGTTTTGTCTAATATAACATTTCTTCCTTTTGGTCCAAGAGTCACCTTAACTGTATCAGCTAATTTGTTTACACCAGCTTCTAATGATTTTCTTGTATCTTGTGCAAATATAATATCTTTTGCCATTTTAATTCCCTCCTAATTTTTATTCAATAATAGCTAATATATCGCTTTGTCTTAAAATTATGTATTCTTGACCATCAAGTTTAACTTCATTACCTGCATATTTTGAATATATTACTTTATCTCCCACAGAAACTTCCATTTTAACTTCATTTCCATCAACAAATCCTCCTGGGCCAACTTCTATAACTTGTGCCATTTGAGGTTGTTCTTTTGCTGAACCTGGCAAAATAATACCACTTGCAGTTTTTTCTTCTGCCTCAACTTTTTTGATTACTACTCTGTCTGCTAAAGGTCTTATTTTCATAATTTATCCCTCCTAAAATAGAATTTATATTATTAAATTATTTTTTATTTTTAAACTTTATCACTCTATAACTATGAGTGCTAACAAGTTAATAATAAACCATTTTTATGAAATTATCAACTCATTTTAGTGTATTTATATTTTTAATTTAAATATAAAAAATACTCTATTAGATTTTATAACTAATAGAGTATTTTTAAACACAATTCATCAAACAATTTTATATAATTTAGTTAATATTCACCTTTTTCAATATAGTAATTATATAATTTTGTCCTATTTCATAAACTCTGTATATTCATCAAGAACTTCTTTTGGATCTCCTATTTTCTTTACAACACCTTCGTGCATCCACATTACCTCATCACATAACTCTTTTAATGTTGATATATTATGAGATACTATGACAACCGTTCTTTTATTATCAGATATTAATTCTTTCATCTTTTTATAGCTTTTCTTTTTAAACTTTTGATCTCCAACACTAAGTACTTCATCTATAAGCATTATATCCGTTTCAAGTATTGCTGTTATAGAGAATGCTAATTTAGAAAACATACCACTTGAATATGTCTTTACTGGCATATCAATAAAATCACCAATTTCTGCAAATTCAATTATTTGTGGCATTTTTTCTTTTATTTCTTCTTCAGAAAATCCTAATAACATACCTGATAACATAATATTTTCTCTACCAGATAAATTTTTATTAAATCCAACACCTATAGATAATAATGAAACAGATTTATTGTGTAAATCAATTATACCTTCATCTGGAGAAAATATTCCAGCTAAAGCCTTTAACATTGTTGATTTTCCACTTCCATTTTTACCTATGATACCTAGTATTTCTCCTTCTTCTACTTCAAATGATACATTATTTACAGCTTTAAATTTTTTAACATCAACTTTTTTCAATTTTAATAAGTTTTTCTTAATTGAATAAGCTTTCAAGCTTTTATATGTAATACTCAAATTTTTAACTTCTATTGCTATTGATTTATTTGACATTATATCACCTTCACATAACTATTTTCATTTTTGTATATTGTTCTAATCCCTATTACTGATATTGCTAATCCTATGAAAATCCAAAATACCAGTAACTTTCTAGAAGGAGTTTCTCCATATAGCAGACATTTTCTTAATGAAGATAAAATAAATGCCATAGGATTACATTTTAATATAACACCTGAATAAGGAGATGGTATACGTGATTCAACAGAATAAAAAATTCCTGTCATATAAAATACTGCTCTTAATACGATATTTACTACATTTGATAAATCTTCAACAAATACACCAAAATGTAGTAGTATTGTCATAAATGCAAAATTTATTATAAAAAGAGTTATCATTATTGGTATTACATAAAATATGTTTAATGTAAGTTTCACTTTAAATATTATCATCATCAGTATAACAATCCCAAATGAAATAGACATCTTAAATGCATTCACACACATTTTTGAAAATATAAGTATAAATTTAGGTATATATACTTTAGATACTATAGCTTTATTTTTTTTGACCATATTAATACTATTTTTCATATTTCTATTAAAGAAATCCCATGCTGTTATTCCTATAAAAATAAAGGCTAAAAAATACTCTTCTTTTGAATTAAATACAACACCAAAAACAAAAGCATATATCATCATGAAGCATAGTGGTTCTAATACCCACCAAATCCAGTTTAAATATGAATTAGATACCTCTGATTTTAATTCAGATTTAGCTGAATAAATAGTATAATTATAATATTTTTTAACATCATTAATAAATCGTCCCATATATTCATTTCTCCTAATAAATATGTATTTCTTAAAATTTATCTTGTAATAAATTTTAAAGATTATAATGAATTATCTCTTAGTTTTTAAAGTTACTTAGTAAAAATTCTTTTTTATTAATTCATAATACTCTATTATTTAATTTTTCTATAATAAAAATGATAAATCTAATTGGTTGATTTTATCCCCTTTCGATTTATCATTTTTGATAAATAAAATATCGTAAAATAATGTTCTATATTGTTTCTATCTCATTAGTAAGCTTAAAATTTGTATATTCACCTAAATCCATAAGCACAATACTATGACTAGTTCTTCTCTGACTAACTGGAATCATTTGCATATAATCTCCGTATAAGTATGTCAGATATTCATCATAATATTTAGGAACAGGTAATTTATATCCTTCAAAATCCACATAAATAACTTCCTCTAACCATTCTTTAGGAAATACTCCTCTTCGTAAGTTTCTTCCCATTCCATCATATAAATATCTAGATTTTTTATTATCTTTAAACAAAGTTATAGTATTATCTTGTAAATATTCTAAAAACTTATATGAACATTTATCTTTCATATAATTAGCCATTTTGCACAATATAGGGTGTTTTCCACCAGTTTTCATTTTCTTCTTAGCCCATTTATTAAACACCATCGACCTTGTAATTAATGTAGTATATATATGTAAGTTCTGAATTAATTTATTATTCGAAGTATTATCCTGAGATAATATATCTATAAATATACCATTATGCATATTCATAAATTTCCCAGTATGTCTAGTTGCAAATAATGTATTATCCATTCTTATTTTTGTAAAAACATGATGATTTAGTTCTTCAGTTCTTGGATTTTGAACAAATAAATTTGAAGGCAATTCATCTTGTGCCACTTTAAGAAACTTATCATAATCTTCTCTTAACATCATCACATCCGCATCATCATCCCAAGGTATGAATCCATTATGCCTAATTGCCCCTAGCAATGTTCCTCCAGCTAAGAAATATTTTATATTATGTTTTTTACAAATTCTATCAACTTCTAATATATATGCTAGTAAAATTTCATGTACTGTTTTTAATTTACCATGGTACGTATTATCAAATATAAATGTTTCATTTTTATTATAAATACTTTTTACAAGAAGAATTAAACCATCCTCTAAACATACCTTTGGTCTCCATTTATAATGTCGTATCTTAAGACTATTTATACTTAAATCATATGGTTCAAAACATTTATGACTATTATTAATAATATTTATATCAGCTTTAACTAAATTGTTATTTAATAATAATGTTAGTATTTCAGTACTAGATACTGTAGATTTTAAACCATCTATATTATAAATTTTATTAGTAGGACATTTTTTTAAAGCATAAAATATAGCAGTTAAAATATCACTAATATAAATAAATGAAAATTGTCTATTATCTAAGTCCACACTGTCTTTTTCATTAGCATTTTTTATAAACTCATTCAAAAAATTCCCATTAAAGTCGACACATGCTCCATAAGCTATTGCTGTTCTCAATATAGTATAATTAAAATCATTCTGCTTACTATAACATACACATAAAGATTCTAAACTTTGAAGAATCATTTGTTCAAAATCATTAATATCATCAAACTTTTCATATTCAGATGCTATCATTTTATCTGGTAGTTTACCATTAACACGATAATCTGACATAAAAATTAATCGTTTAAAAGTAATTTTTATAATGTTCTCAAATACATTTATATAACTATTTATAATACGCATATATTCATTTACATCAGCTTTTATTTTTTTATTACATAATCCAGTTAAAATTACATACTCACATTCATCTATCTTACTGAAATCTTTTACTAAGAAATCTTCTCTATCTATAAGTTCTTTTCTATAAATATTATTATCAATATTACATAACGGTACTAATACAACCTTAATATTTAAATCTTTTTGATCATTTAAATTTAAAAAAGAATATATAATTGAACGAGTAAATGTATCATTACCGTCACCGACTAATACAATTTCTTTATCACGTAATTGACCAAAAGGATATTTTTTTACTCTTGCTGGAGCTTGAGCATAATCTAATTCAAACTCATTTAAAAACTCTCTTAATAACATTTTAATTCCCTTCCATCAATAATATATCTTTATTTTGTTCTTCAATAGTTCTTATTGATCTCATAATTCCTTCTTTTAAATTAACTTTAGATGTCCATCCAATATTTTTCAATCTAGTATTATCTAGTATTTCAGGAGTTGATGAAAAATAAGATTGATCAGGTTCAATTTCATCCCTTTTGTTTGCAAAACTTAAAGATAATTTTCTCTCTGGAAATGCATTAACTGACATTTTTGCAAAATTTCTTATTGTGATATTATTTTTTTCTGATGAAATATTATATGGAGTAATATTTTCACCTTTTAGCAATATTGTTAATAAAGCGGATACTGTATCTGATACATAACAGAATGAACGATAAGTTCCTCCATTACTTTTTAATAATATATTTTGTCTTCTTACTACATTAGCAAAAAATTGAGCCCAAACACGGTCATCATCTAATTTACTAGCTCCATAAATATAGCTTGGTCTTGCAATTTTAATATCCATTTCATATTGTTTGTTATATGTAGCACATAAGGTTTCTGCTGCTCTTTTACCTTGTGCATAACAATTTTTATATGAAGTATGATCTATATATCCTATATTATCTTCTTTTAAATTTTTAGAACCATCATGAACATTTCCATAAACTTTTAAACTTGATATAAATAGTACTTTACAATCATTCATTTTTCTTGCAAATTCAAGTACATTCATAGTACCTATAAGATTTGCATTTATTGTCTCAACTGGTCTATGTTCAAAGTGCCATGCACTTGCATTACTTGCTGCATGGATTATATAGTTTACATTTTCATTTATATTAAATTTATTACAAACATCTTGAACAACTAATTCAAAATCATTTCTATTTAATAAACTTCCGTATTTAAGTTTTGCATTTTCTTCATTACGTACCATTCCTAGTACTTTAATATTTTGATTATGTAAGTCATTTCTTAAAAGTAATGATGCTGTTAAATAATATCCTATAAATCCACCTGCACCTGTGATTAATATAGTTTTATTATTAAAATCTTCCCATGGAATTTCTGTTCGTGTTATTTCATAAACATCTTTATATACAAATTCATTAACATTTGATTTTATTCTATAATCCAAATTTCAATTCCTCCTTAGCAAAACTTTTGTAATGGTCATAATAATAGCTAGATCTTAAAGTATATAAATCCTCCGGTGTCGTAACTTTAATATTTTGACGTTCACCTATGAATAAATGTACTTTTTCACCTAATTCTATTAATAACTCACTTGATGATGTCGGTGCATTAATATTTCTTTTTTCTGATTCATCATGGGCCCACATTATTTTTTCCATATAATATCCTTGTGGTGCTTGAGTTATATACATAGTACTTCTTTCATAATTTTTATTACAAAAAACTCCGTCTTTACTCTCTAGGACAGAATCTATACTTGGAGTTACAGGTACTGCTGTTCCATATTTTTTAGTTTCTTCTATACAATTGGTTATAAGTTGTTCAGTTATCATTGGACGAACACCATCACAAATCAATACCATATCATCATTTGATGAAAATTTTGCAACTTCAACTAATCCGTTATGTATAGATTCATGACCATTTTCTCCACCTTTCACAATTTTTACAACTTTTTGTATATTATATTTTTGTATCTCCCATTCTAAAATTGGAATCCAACTTTCTAAACAAGATACAACTATTTTATCAACTTGTGGATGATTCTCAAATTTTTCTAAGGTATGAATTATAATTGGTTTTCCTTCTACTTCTATAAATTGTTTTGGTATGTCTTCAGATTTCATACGAGACCCCACTCCACCTGCAAATATAACTGCTGAGATCATTTCCCTTCCCCCTTATATAATTATCTATTTTTATATTTTAAGAATTGAGTTAATTTATATAAAATGAATTTAATTAAAATCATTAATTATCATATCAAATAATCTTTGAGTACTATTTCCATCGCATTTTCCCATGTAATGCTTTGAGAATTCAACTATTTTTTCTTTATCAAAGTCATTATATTCATTTATCAATTCTTCATATAATTTTTTACCATCTTTAACTATTCTTCCTGGAATAGAATCAAGTGGTATATAAAACCCTCTTTTTTGTTTGTACTCTTCATAATCTGGCACAAATAAAATTAAAGGTTTACTTAATAATATATAATCAAAAATAACTGATGAATAATCAGTTATTAATATATCTATAATCGGCAATAATTCTTCTGTAGGTATATTAGTATTTGAAATATGATTTTTTGAGTCTAAATGAGGATGAACTTTAGTCAAAACGTACCACTCTTCTCCTAATTTTTCTTGTAACTCATCTATATAGTTCTTTCCTAATATAAAAGGATTATTAGCCTTTCCCCTAAATGTCGGCGCCCATAAAACTAATTTTTTCCCTATTGCATCTGGATGTTTTTTATAAAATAACTCATAACACTTTTGTTTGTATGAATCATCAAAAAATAAATCAGTTCTACTTAATCCAGTTGCTTTCACTACTCCCTTATTTAATTTCATTGCGCGTTCATATATTGGTATACAACATTCTTCACTTACAGTAACAATATCATAATTTTTAAAAACATTTCCCTTATAATAATTCGGTATATCATCATCTGTGTCATAAGCAAATTTTTTTAATATACCTCCTGCATGCCATAATTGTATAACTGTAGTATCTTTTCTTTTTTTACATGAAGATACAGGTAAAAAATTATCACAAATAAATACATATTTGGCTACAGCATATAATTTTATGAATTTAATCATTTCATAAATAACATTTATATAAGATTTAGATTGATAATCTGTATAACATTCTTCTATTTGAAAATCTGTATTATCAAATTTATCTTTCATCAATTTCATGCTATAAGGTATTTCTTGGTGATGTGCATCTGCAAAAACAACTAATTTATTATTAATAGGTTTTCTACTATATATCTTGTAAACTATCGGTAATAAAATATTTTGCACACACATTTTTATACATTGCCTCACAAAGAATTTTATATTCATATTTATTTTTTCCTTATTATACCATATTTTTACACTACTTTTTATGTTACCATATTCAAATTCTTCTTTCAATTATAAAACATTAAATTTGATGACATATGATTTAATATATTTGTAAAACAAAAATGAATATGTCTCATATGACATACTCATTTTTATAATATAGGCGAAAATAATCTACAAACTGATTCTTTTACTTTATTAATGATTTTTCTATTTTCAAATTTATTTTTTTCTAATTTTTCACTATTTAGTAAATCATTCATAAATTCATTTTTCATATCTTTTATAACTTCATCATCATATATAAAAGCATTCACTTCGAAATTTAGTTTAAAGCTTCTCAAATCCATATTGGCTGAACCTGTAGATGCCATGATGTCATCTATAATTATAACCTTAGAATGTAAAAATCCTTTATTGTATAAATAAACTTTCCCGCCAGCTTCCAAAATTTCTTGAAAATAAGAATATGATGCTGTATTTACAATCTTATGATCTGCAATTTTAGGAAATAAAATTATAAGTTCCACACCACTTAAAGCTGCACATTTTAATGCTTTTAGTAAACTTTCATCAGGAATAAAATATGGAGTTTCTATATATATAGATTTTTTAGCTTGACATATGGCATAAAAATAAGCATAATGCATAGACTCCCAATCTGAATCTGGACCGCTGGCAACAATTTGCATCATACAAATTCCTTTAGAATTTAATTTTGGAAATAATTTTTCCTTCAATAAAACTTCTTTTGTATTATAGTACCAATCTGTTAAAAATATCATTTGTAACATATATACAGAAGTTCCCTCTATTCGTATGTGAGTATCTCTCCAATATCCAAATTTTTTATTTTTGCCTATATATTCATCACCTATATTTATTCCACCTGTGTATCCTATTTTTCCATCTATGACAACAATCTTTCTGTGATTTCTATAATTAATTTGACCACCTACTGGTATGGCAATTTTACCTTTTAAATAGGGTACTATTTCTATTTTAGCTTCCTTCATTTCTTTAAAAAACTTTCTATGAAACCAAAATCTCCAGCAACCTACGTCATCATAAATTATTCTTATTTTTACACCTTCTCTTGCTTTTTTAATTAATTCCTTTTTTATTTTACAACCAATCTCACTATCTTTAATTATAAAATATTCTAAATGAATATGGTCCTTTGCATTTCTTATATCTTTTATTAAATTATAAAATTTTTCATTTCCATCTACATAAATTTCTATATTATTATTAATTGTAAATGGAAATATACCTGTATTAAGTAGTAAGCTAATTATCTTCAATACTCGAAAATCTTTATTTTCATAACCTGGCAATTTGCCTTCCTTTATCATAGAACTTTGACCCTTTGCCAGGTCCTTCATTTCATCTAAATTAAATAAAATATTTTCTTTTTTCATATTATCAGCCATTTTAGATGCCTTATTTATTTTAAGTTTCCTAATATTTCTTCCAAGTATTACATAAATAATTATTCCTACTACAGGAAATAACATAAAAATTAAAATCCATATTATTGTTTTTGATGGATCCCTATTTTCTAATATAAGTTTTATAGAAATAACTGCACTTAATATATAAGAAAGTAACAAAATAATTTTTAAAACCATATCATTATTTTCATCTCCTTGAGTTATCTACCTATTCCAAGCTCCCTTGCATAGTAGAATAAATATTGTTGTGCAAATCCTGCTAAATCTCCCCATTTGTCTAATGCAAATTTTCTTATTTTAGGCAGACTTAAATTTTCTTCTACATAAAATTCTTCCATAACCCTTTTTACCCAAACATCAACTGGGAATGTATCATATTTTTGCATTCCAAATAAAGCGATACAATCTGCCACCTTTGGACCTACGCCATTAAATTTAATTAATTCTTTTACGCATTCATCTGTACTTAATTTTCTATAAGATAACACATCTTCTTTATTTTCAGTTACGTAATCAACTGCGCTTTTTATATATTTATCTCTAAATCCAGTTTGACACGCTCTTATATCTTCCACAGATACATGACTCAATTCTTCTGGTGTTGGAAATGCATAATATTTTTTTCCTTTATATTCGCCTATGAATTTTCCATATCTTTCGGATAAATTATTTATTGCTCTTTGAATCATAGGTATTCTATTATTTGCAGAAATTATGAAAGATATAAGCATCTCCCATCCATCTTGTTGTAATATTCTTATCCCTGTACCAAATTCTGTTGCCTTTTCTAAATATTCATCCATAACTCTTAATTTATTTTTTATTTTAGTATAATCTCTTCCTAAATCAAAATAATCAAACCATAGATTTTCAAAGTCTTCCTTATTAGTATTATCAAAAATTATTAAATCATTTTCTTTTTTTACATTTATAACTCTACCTTGAACGACTCCTGTATATGAACCATCTTCTTGTCTTATCCATCTAAAACATTGCCCACAATCGAAAACATGTTGTGGTTCAAAATCGTCACTTATTCCTTCTATTATAATTTGGTTATTTTTTTCTATAACATTCATATTTAATATCCTTTCTAAATTAACTCTATATTTTATTATTTTTATATTTTATATAATCTATCCTAAATTTTTCAATCTAATATTTTACAATTATATCTTTTATTATATATACCTTATTTTTATCTTTTTACGCAAATTTGTATATTAAAAAAGTACCTAGATATGTTCATATCTAGGTACTTAAAATCATTACATTCCTAATTCTTTAAACTCTCTACTTCCTGGTTTAACTAATTCTTTTTTTCCTTCTTTACAAAGAGGACACTCATCAGCATCATGAACTTGTATATCTAATTTTATAGCACTATATATTGACATTCCTATATCTTGGCTAGTTCTGTTTGCTATACAAGCCACACCTATTACCTTGCCACCTAATTCTTCTAGGCATTTTTTTGTTTCTATAGTTGATTTTCCAGTTGTAACTACATCTTCAGCTATTATTATTTTTGCACCCGGTTTAACTTCAAAACCTCTTCTAAGTTGCATTACTCCATCTTTTCTTTCAGTAAATACAGCTTCTTTGTCTAATTGTCTTCCAAGTTCATATGAAACTATTACTCCACCCATTGCTGGACCTACAACTAAGTCTATATCTAAGTCTTTTATTTGTTCAACTACTGTACTTAATACTTCCTTTGCATATTTAGGATATCTTAAAACTTTTGCACATTGTACATATCTATTACTATGTTTTCCTGATGATAATAAGAAATGTCCTTCTAATAATGCATCACTCTTTTTTAATATTTCAACTACATCTACTTTACTCATTTATTTACTCCTCCGATTAATTAAATATATTTATTAAATTTTTCATTATTCTTAAATAATTCCTCTTATCTCATCAAGAGTTTTAATTTTTTCTTTTTTCATAAATTTTTCTATTCCATCTATTATTTCAAGACCTATTCTTGGATTTATAAAGTTCGCTGTACCAACTTGGATACAAGAAGAACCTGCCATTATAAATTCTATAGCATCAGTTGCATTTGTTATACCACCCATTCCCCACACTGGTATTTCTATATTTTTTGAAACTTCGTTTACCATTCTAAGAGCTATCGGCTTAATTGCTGGTCCTGATAATCCTGCATATATATTTTCAAATACAGGTTTTCTTTTATTTATATCTATGGCTAAAGCTTTAAATGTATTTACTAAAGATACACCATCAGCACCTTCTTCTTCACATACTCTTGCCATACCTACTATGTCTTCTGCATTAGGAGATAATTTTATTACAAGAGGTTTATCTACTACTTTTCTAACTTCCCTAATTACTTCTCTTGCAACTTCATTTTTTATACCAAAGGCCATTCCCCCAGCTTTAACATTTGGGCAAGATATATTTAATTCTATTACATCTACATCTTGACCTCTTAATAATTCAGCACCTTTTATATAGTCATCCAGTGTTCCACCACCAAGATTAACTATTCTTACTAAATCTAAATCAGAAAAGTAAGATAGCTCTTTATCTATAAATCCTTGCACACCTGGATTTTCTAAACCGACACTATTCATCATTCCCGACGGAGTCTCCCAAACTCTAATTCCTGTGTTTCCATCTTTTTTATTTAATGTAAGGCCTTTTGAGCTTATTCCACCTAATTTTTCTATATCATAAATTTCTCCATATTCTTTTCCAAATCCAAATGTTCCCGATGCCATTATTACTGGATTTTTAAAATTAAGATTTTTAAATTTTACATTTAAATTAGTCATTGAAAATCACATCCTCTCCCCTGAACACTGGACCATCTTTGCATGTTTTTTTATTACCAAATTTAGTTTTACAAGTACATACTAAACATGCTCCAACACCACAAGCCATATGATTTTCTAATGAAACAAATAATTTCGTATTAGTTTTTTCTACCATACTTACTAGTTTTTCCATCATAGGAGTTGGTCCACAAGTTAATATATAATCATATTTTTCTACATCTATAATATCTGTAACAAAAGTATTTCCAACTGCTACATTTACTTCATTACAGATTTCATTATACTTATCTATTAAAATAGACTCATTTCTAAAACCTAAATATGCATCACAATTTGGAATATTTTTTGCTACTAAATAAAGTGGTGCTACTCCTATTCCCCCACCTACTAAAGCAACCTTTCCCTCAACTTTTTCATATCCATTACCATAAGGACCTTCTAGTTTAATGCTTTCTGATGATTTTAATTTACTAAGTATTTTTGTCCCTTCTCCAACTACTTTATATAGAAAAGTTATACTATTTTCACTTATATCATGTATACTTATGGGTCTTGATAATAGCGGATAATTATCCCATGCTCTTAGCATATAAAACTGACCCATCTCTCCTTTAAACTTACCTTCTACTTCCATCAAGTACATTTCTTCACCAACATACTCATTCCTAATTACTTTGTACATTATTACTCCTCCATAAAATCTAGTTTACTTACATTTCCAATGATATGTTTTCTAACTTTCGCTTAATACATTAATCTATAAATTTTTATATATTTACACCTAGTAATTTCATAATCAAAGCCATTCTTACATACATTCCATAAGTAGCTTGTTTAAAATAAACTGCTCTTTTATCACTATCTATATCAGTAGATATTTCATTTGCTCTTGGCAATGGGTGCATAACTAACATTTTTTTATTTGCATGTTCCATTTTTTCTTTATCTAATATATAAGTATCTTTTAGTCTTTCATATTCTTCTTTATCTGCAAATCTTTCTTGCTGAACTCTTGTCATATAAAGCAAATCTAATTTATTTAAAGATTCATCTAATTTAGTAGTTTCATAATATGAATAACTTTTTATTTTTTCTTTTATATAGTTAGGCATTTTCAATTCTTCTGGTGATATAAATACAAACTTATTGTTTTCATATCTAATCATAGCCTTAACTAATGAATGAACTGTTCTTCCGTATTTTAAGTCTCCACAAAGTCCAATTGTATGATTATTTAAAGTTCCTTTTAGGGATTTTATAGTAAGTAAATCTGTAAGGGTTTGAGTTGGATGTTGATTTCCACCATCTCCTGCATTTATGAATGGTACACTCGTGTAATTAATTGCCTCTTCGGCAGCTCCTGCTATGGGATGTCTCATAACAATAACATCTACATATCCAGACACTACTCTCATAGTATCTGCCAATGATTCTCCTTTTGAGACTGAGGATGAATTTGGTTCCGAAAAACCTATAATTTCTCCCCCTAAGCGTTTCATAGCAGCTTCAAAACTTAATCTAGTTCTTGTCGATGGCTCATAAAATAAAGTTGCCATTAATTTTCCTTCACATACACGAGAATATGCTGATGGATTTTTCATAATCTCCTCAGCTAAATTGAGTATTTCATCTATTTCTCTAACAGAAAAGTCTTCTGGTTGGATTAAATTCCTTGATTTTAACATATTTTATTCCTCCTTTTTAGCCTCTCTGGACTAAATTTAAAAGCACTCATATCTCTTGTAGATTAACACTTTTATTTTTTTATGTCAACAAATTAAAATAATTTTAACAATATAAAAATATTTTTATTATAATTAAAAATGCAGAAGACATTTCTATCTTCTGCATTATCTATTATCAATATATATTTATCTAAAAAGTCTTCATTTAACTATATCCTATACTAAACCTTGAGCCATCATTGCATCAGCAACTTTTAAGAAACCTGCAATATTTGCACCAGCAACTAAATTATATCCAAATCCATAAGTTTGAGAAGCATTAGCACAAGCATCATGTATTCCAACCATTATGTCTTTTAATTGAGCATAAACTTGTTCTGGAGTAAATACAGTTTTACCAGAGTTTTGACCCATTTCTATACAAGAACAAGCAACTCCACCAGCATTAGCAGCTTTAGATGGCCCTACTATCACTCCACTATCTTGTAGGTATTTTATTGCTTCATTAGTTGAAGACATATTTGATCCTTCACATACAAATTTGCATCCATTTGCAACTATAGCTTTAGCATCTTCTATTAATATTTCATTTTGAGTTGCACATGGGATATATAAATCTGCTTTTACTTCCCAAGGTTTTTTACCTGCTACAAATTTAGATCCTGGGAATTTATCAGCATAAGGAGAACAAATATTTTTACCTGATGCTCTTAAATCAAGCATATAGTCAACTTTTTCTCCACTTACACCATTTGGATCATATATATATCCATCTGGTCCTGATATTGTTATTACTTTAGCTCCTAATTCATTTAATTTAGCTACAGTACCCCAAGCAACATTACCAAATCCTGATACAGCAACTTCTTTACCTGATAATTTTTCTCCATTAGCTTCTAACATTGCATTAGCAAAGAATACTATTCCATATCCAGTAGCTTCAGTTCTTCCTTGTAATCCACCATAAGAAAGTCCTTTACCAGTTAAAACACCTTCAAATCTATTTACCAATCTTTTATATTGACCAAACATATAACCAACTTCTCTAGCACCAACACCTAAGTCTCCTGCTGGAACGTCAGTTTCTGGACCTATATGTCTATATAACTCTGTCATAAATGCTTGACAGAATCTCATTATTTCTCCATCTGATTTACCATTAGGATCAAAATCTGATCCACCTTTTCCTCCACCTATTGGAAGACCTGTTAAACTATTTTTAAATATTTGTTCAAAACCTAGGAATTTTATTATACCTGGGTAAACGTTCGGTGCAAATCTCAAACCACCTTTATATGGTCCTATTGCACTATTAAATTGATATCTGTACCCTTTATTTACTTGTACTTTACCATTATCATCTGTCCAAACGACTCTAAAAGTTATACCTCTTTCAGGCTCTGTCAATCTTTCCAATATTGCAGCTTTTTCATATTCTGGATGCTTTTCCATTACAGGTATTAGTGAAGTTAAAACTTCTTCAACAGTCTGATGGAATTCTACTTCACCAGGATTTTTTTTCTTACAAAGTTCGATACAATCTTGTACGTAATTTGACATTGTTTAAAGCCCCCTTATTAATAAGTAAATTTAATTTCCTATTTTCATGTCGTTATTTAATTGTTATAATTTCTCTATTTTACTTCCTTACAATTGGATTGTAGCATATGAAAATCCCTATGTCCAATTGAATTTTTCTTTAATTTTTAATTGATTTTTTGTTTAATTAAACGGTTTTCAACTTGATTAATTAAACATTTTATAATCTTAATATTTATAATCTTATAATTTATTTTTTTATTGTTATGTTTGGTAAATTTTGCTACAATGAACTTAATCATATTATACAAAAGGAGGGGTATTAGTATGGCTTATAAAATAACTGATGATTGTGTAGCTTGTGGATCTTGTGCTGATGAATGTCCAAATGACGCTATAATATCTGGAGATGACAAATATGAAATAAACGCAGATGAATGTTTAGATTGTGGAACTTGTGCTGATGCATGTCCAAATGATGCTATAGTATCAGAATAATATGTACTTAGAAAACTATTTAAGGTAAGTAATTACCTTAAATAGTTTTTTTATGTATTTTAATCATTGTATTTTGTTGTAAACTTTTGCTATAATAGTCTTACATTATTATTTTACACAACAAGGAGGACCTATCAATGGCTTACAAAATAGGTGATGCTTGCATAAGCTGTGGTGCTTGTGCTGATGAATGTCCAGTAGAATGCATATCTGCTGGAGATGATATATATGTAATAAATCCAGATGAATGTATCGAATGTGGTGCATGTAACAGTGTTTGTCCTGTAGAAGCTCCACAACAAGACTAATAAAAAAGCTATTCAAATTTCTTAATTTGAATAGCTTTTTTATTATATTTATTCACATTCTTCATTCATTAAATATGATAATGTAAATAAACTTTCTGTTAAATTAACACTTTCTACTATAACATCTTTAGATACATTTAAATCCACAGGTGCAAAGTTCCAAATCCCCTTAACTCCTGATCCTACTAATCTATCTGCCAGTTGTTGCGCCCCATTTTTAGGAACACATAAAATACCAATTTCTATATTATTCTCTTTAACATATTCTTCTATTAAATCCGAGTCTAGTATTTCAAAATCCCTTATTTTTAATCCTATTACTTTAGGGTTAGCATCAAATAATGCCTTTATTTCAAATCCTGCATTTTTAAATCCACTATAATTTGCAATAGCTTGTCCTAAATTTCCCGCTCCAACAAGTACTGCGCTATATGATTTATTTAAACCTAGAATTTTTCCAATTTCATTATGTAAATCTTCTATATTATATCCGTATCCTTGTTGACCAAATCCACCAAAGTTGTTCAAATCTTGTCTAATTTGTGATGCAGTGAATCCAATTATATCACTTAATTCTTTAGAAGATATCCTTTGTATATCTTTACTTAATAAATCTCCTAAATATCTATAGTATTTAGGAAGCCTTCTTATAACAGCCATTGATATGTTTTTACTAGCCACTACCACACCCCCAGTATAATCATTTGCTTTTTTATTATCTTTTGTTAATACTATAACACTCTTGATTATATTATATCAAAACATTATAATTTTAGATAGTTCAAGGAGGTATAAAATTTATGATTGTTTTATCGTGCAACAATTTGTATAAAAGTTTTGGAATTGATTCCATATTAGAAAATATATGCTTTACAGTAAATGAAGGGGACAAAATTGGTATTATTGGTGTAAATGGTACAGGTAAAACTACCCTTATGAAAATAATATCTGGAGAATATGGATATGATGAAGGGGATATATATACTTCTAAAGATTGTGAAATCGGATATTTAGAGCAAAATACTAATTTCCATTCTAACAACACTATATTTGAAGAAGTTTTAGAGGTTTTTAAACCTTTAATAGATATGGAAATTTATTTAAGAGAATTAGAACATAAAATTGCTGAGGAAGGTAGCAAAAGTAATTCTACTATTTTAGAAAAACTTATGAATGATTATTCTCATCATTTAGAACTCTTTGCTGAAAAAAATGGATACGGATATAAATCAGAAGCAAAAGGTATTTTAAAAGGTTTAGGATTTAAAGATGAAGATATAGATAAACCAATTAGTATCTTGTCTGGTGGTGAAAAAACTAGAGTACTTTTAGGTAAACTTCTCCTAAAAAAACCTACTTTATTATTGCTAGATGAGCCTACTAACCATTTAGATGCTGATGCAATTGAATGGCTTGAGTTCTTCCTTAAACAATATAATGGAACTGTTATGTTAATCTCTCATGATAGATATTTCTTAGATCAAGTAGTTGGTAGAGTATTTGAAGTCCATAATAAAAAATTAAAATCTTATAATGGTAACTACTCTAAGTTCATTGAATTATCTAAAATTGAAAAAGAACTTGAATTAAAAAAATATGAAGATCAGCAAAAAGATTTAAAGAAACAAGAAGAATCAATAGAAAGATTAAAAGCTTATGGTAGAGAGAAACATTTAAAAAGAGCTCGTAGCAAGGAAAAAGCTTTAGATAAAGTAGAAGTATTAGATAAACCAGAAGCTTATAGAAAAAAAGCTAAAATTCAATTTAACCCAGCTGTTTCAAGTGGAAATGATGTTCTTCATGTTAATGAACTTTCAATGGCTTATGATGATAGAGTTTTATTCAAAGGAGTCAACTTTGATATTTATAGAGGCGAAAAAGTTGCTCTTATCGGACCTAATGGTGCTGGTAAATCAACTTTATTCAAAATATTAATGAATGAACTTACTCCTGTTTGTGGTGATTTTAAATTAGGTACTAATGTTAATATTTCTTATTTCCATCAAGAGCAAAAAACTCTTAATCTAGATAATACTATTATTGATGAAATTTGGGATACAAATGATAAATTAACGCAAACTGAAATAAGAAATATGCTTGGTTCTCTTTTATTTGAAGATGACGATGTATTTAAAAAGATTTCAACTTTAAGTGGTGGAGAAAGAGCTAGAATTGCCATATTAAAGCTAATTTTATCAAAAGCAAACTTCTTATTATTAGATGAGCCTACTAACCATTTAGATATAGATTCAAAAGAAGTCCTAGAAGAAGCTTTAGAAAATTATACAGGTACTATTTTTACAATTTCTCATGATAGATATTTCTTAAATACTGTAGTTGACAAAATATTAGTTTTAAATGAAAATGGTGTAACTGAATACCTTGGAAATTACGACTATTATATTAATAAAAAAAGAGAAACTGAAGAAATGGCTACTATAGTAGAAGTTGAGGAAAAGACTAAAACTCAAATCAAGGAAGAAAAAAGAAAAGAAAAAGAACAACGTGAAAAAGAAAAGAAAAATAGAAATAAAATTAAAAATATAGAAAAAGAAATTGAAGAAATCGAAGAAAAAATTGCTGAATTAGATAATCTTCTTTGCCAAGAAGATGTTTATTCTAATCCTGAAAAATCTATGGAAGTCAGCCAAGAAAAAACAAACTTTGAAGACAAGCTTTCATCTCTTTATGAAGCTTGGGAAGAATTAGTATAAAACTTCACTAAAAAAAGCAAGAATAAGAGTAAATTAATACTCAAATTCTTGCTTTTTATTTAATTTATTTTACAGCTGCAACAACTGACATTTCTACTAATAATTGTTCTCTTGCCATTTTAGCTTCCACACATGCTCTAGCTGGCTCATGTCCATCTACTACCCAAGCATCGTAAACTGAGTTCATATCAGCAAAATCTTTCATATCTTTTACATATACAGTTATAGATAATATATGCTCTTTATCTGAACCATATTGATTTAATAAATCTTCAATTTTTGCTAAGACACCGGCTGTTTGCTCTTTTATATCTCCTTCTCCACAAGTTTGACCACATAAGTAAATTGTATTATTAAATACAACTGCTTTACTCATTCTTCCATTTCCTTCGTATCTTTGAATACTCATACTAAAAATGTCCTCCTACTTATATTACATCTATTTTTAAGTTTGGTACTGCATTTAGAGACATATCATCTCTTTTACCATTTATAAAATTATAATATCCTGCACATCCTATCATCGCTGCATTATCTGTACATAATGATAAAGATGGGTATTTAATTTCTATATTATGTTCTTTTGCCATTTCACTTATTTTTTCTCTAAGTGCTGAGTTAGCTGCAACCCCTCCAGATAATGCTATAGTTTTATAATTTTTTTCTAAAGCTGCTTTTACAGCTTTTGTAGCAAGAACTTCAACAACAGCCTCTTGGAATGATGCTGCCACATCTTCTACTACTATTTCTTTATTTTTCATTTTTTGTCCATTCAAATAGTTAAGCACTGCTGATTTTAATCCACTGAAACTAAAATCATAAGAATCATCTATATAAGCTCTTGGAAAATCAATAGCATTTTTATCTCCTATTTTGGCAAGCTTGTCTATTATTGGTCCACCAGGATATCCAAGCCCCATAGCTCTTGCTATTTTATCAAAAGCTTCTCCAGATGCATCATCTCTTGTTCTTCCTAAAATTTCATAACTATTATAATTTTTTACTTCTACTAAGTGAGTATGACCTCCTGATACAACTAATGTTATAAAAGGTGGTTTTAAATCTTTATGCTCAATATAATTCGCACAAATATGCCCTTGCATATGATTAACACCAACAAGTGGCTTGTTTAATGAAAACGCCAATGCTTTTGCATAAGAAAGTCCCACAAGTAAAGCTCCCACAAGTCCTGGACCATATGTAACAGATATATGATCTATATCTTCTAATTTTATATTTGCTTCATCTATAGCTTCTTGGAATACTGCATCAATATTTTCTATATGTTTTCTAGAAGCAACTTCTGGCACTACTCCTCCAAATTTTTTATGTAATTCTATTTGAGTCGATACCACATTTGCCAATACTTCTCTACCGTTTCTAAGAATGGCAACTGCTGTTTCATCACAACTACTTTCCATAGATAATGTTATTATATCTTTCATTTATTTACACCTCTTTTAACTGGTTCCACATTATGATGGCATCTTCTTTATTATCGCTATAATATTCTTTTCTGATACCAGCCATTTTAAATCCATATTTTCTGTATAAATTTTGTGCTACTGTATTTGAAGTTCTAACTTCTAAAGTCATGGCTACTAAATTATTTTCCTTGCATAATTTAACCATTTCATCTACAAGTTTATCTCCTATTTTTCTTTCCCTGTAATCACTATGTACAGCTACATTTGTAATATGACCTTCATCTACTACAAACCAAACACCTACATAACCAACAATTTGATTATCAATTTCTGCCACTAAATATCTAGCTAAATCATTTTTTAATTCTTTTCTAATTGAATCTTTTGACCAAGGATCAGTAAAACAATTTTCTTCAACTTTATAAACTGCATCAACATCATCTTTAGTCATATGTCTTATTATCAGATTATTTTCCATCTTTTAACCTCTTTTGCTTTTCTTCATATTGTTCTTCAGCTTGAGATTTTCTAATATACATTGGGTTTATATTGTAACAATTATAAACTTGATCATTTGCTAACATCTTATCTCTCGCAACGAAACATAAGGTACTTGCTTTTGTTATATTATTGGCTGGTGATGGTATTGTAATATTTGAAATTTCTTCTATTTTTTCTTTATATTTGTAAACAGCTTCTCCAACTAATACCCAATCTTCATTACTAGATGATATTTCTTCTAATAACTCATCTATAGCTTTAATACTAATTTCCTCTAACTCTGTAATTTTATAGTCTTTTAATATGTATTTATTCATATAAACTTGATTTCTTTGTGCATCTAATATAGAGCATATATTTCTATTGCATAAGTCCATATTTGCTCCTAATATCTCAAGGGAATTAACTCCTATAAGAGGTATATTATTCACATGAGCCATAGCTTTTGCAGTTGCCATACCTATTCTAAGTCCTGTAAAAGAACCTGGTCCTACGCATATAGCTATTGCATCTATTTCCTTAATATCTAAATCACTAAGCTTTAACATATTTTCTATCATAGGCATTAATTTTTGAGAATGAGTTTTTTTAGTATTTATAGTATATTCACAAATTAATTTATCATCTTCTAAAACTGCCACATTGGCAGCCATTGTAGAAGTATCTATTCCTAATATCTTCATTATTTAGTCAACTCCTCAACTATTTCTTCGTATTTTTGTCCAAATGGTGTTAAAATCATTTCTCTTCCAGTTTCTTTGTATAATAGTTCTATTTTTAGATATTCCTCTGGTAAAATATCTTCTATGATATTTGCCCATTCTATTATACAAACACCTTGTGAATCTATATATTCATCAAATCCGATATCATACATTTCTTCACTACATCCGATTCTATAAACATCAAAATGATATAGAGGCATACGACCTTCATATTCATTTACTATGGTAAATGTTGGACTTGTAATATAATCATCTACATCTAAAGATCTAGCTAAACTTTGTGTCATCGTAGTTTTTCCCGCACCTAAATCTCCTATTAAACAAATTACACTTCCAGGAAAAAGTAATTTACCAAGCTTTTCACCTATTTCTCTTGTTTTCTCTTCTTTATCTAAATAAATTTTTTTCATTTTATATCACCATTAAAATCCTTTATTTATGTTTCTTTGATTTTTATCTTACTTATTATTATTGTCAATTCAATATATTTTTTAGTCATTTCTTCATTACGCAACTAGATATTATTATATAATAACCTTCATTTATAATAAAGACTTTCCATACATATCATTAAATTCTATTAATATTTACATAAATTTTATAAAAATATGCAAAACTATGTAATATAAACTGGAAGGAGATACAAAATGATTATTCATGGTGACGTTGCATTTATGATTGTGTCTACAGTCCTAGTTTTAATTATGACTCCTGGACTGGCAATTTTTTATGGTGGATTAGTTGAAAGAAAAAATTCTTTAACTATTATGTATCAATCTTTTATATCATTAGGTATTGTTACAATACTTTGGATATTTTGTGGATTTAGTTTAGTTTTTGGTACTGATATTGGAGGTGTTATAGGCAATCCATTAGACTATTTTTTATTTAATGATATAACTTTTTTCACAAATCTCAAATATGGTCCTGATATACCATTTATAATGTTTTTTATGTATCAGTTAATGTTTGCTATTATAACAGCACCTTTAATGACTGGTGCTTATGCTAATAGACTTAACATGATGGGATGGATTAAAATAGTTATTTTATGGATGATACTAGTTTATTTCCCTGTGGCACATTGGGTCTGGGGTGGTGGATTCCTTGCTAAGTTAGGATTTGTTGACTATGCTGGTGGTACTGTAATTCATATAACATCTGGTTTTGGTTGTTTAGGTGGATTAGCATATTTAGGAAGGAGGGCTTATCCAAATGAAAAAGGTCCTTTCCATTTAGGATTTGTTGTTATCGGAGCTGCTATTTTACTTTTTGGTTGGTTTGGATTTAATGCAGGTGGATCTCTAGCTGCTGCTGAAACAGCTGCTATAGTTTTTACAAATACAGCTATGGCTGCTTCTTCAAGTATGATTGTTTGGACTATCTTATATTATATCAAAAATAAAACTTTTTCATTTTTAGAGTTAATAGTAGGCACTGTGGCAGGATTAGCAACAGTTACTCCTGCATCAGGGTATATAACTCCAATTAGCGCTTTTGTTATCGGTGCTATCGCTGGACTTGTTTGTTTCTATTGTGTTGAATTTGAACATAAATGGAAACGACTTGATGATGCCTTAGATGTTTGGGGTGTTCATGGTATGGGTGGATTTATAGGTACCCTTTGTATAGGTATATTTGCAAATCCTATCGTAAATAGAATTACACCTGGTATAGATCAATTTCTAATTCAGTTAATGGGAAGTGTATTAGTTATTGTTTATTCTATAATTGTAACTTATATAGTATTTTGGATATCAGATAAAATAGGTTCCATATTTGTAAGTCCTGAAATACAACAATCAGGTTTGGACAAAGCTTTCTTCGGTGAAAGTTTTAGTGATTATGAATAAAAAAGAGAGCTTAAAAGCTCTCTTTTTTATTCATATAAAATTTATTATATATAACTAAATATTATTTAGTTAGTACTTTTTCCACCTTTTTAAATAGTGGTAATGTCACTATTGTCATTATCAATGCTTTTAATATATTAAATGGTGCTATCATCCATATTACAAATGTAAATAAGTCTGTCACTTTTGGATTTAATACTGTTCCCATTTGAATTATTGCATCTAAAGGCATACCATAAACTGTTGCATATAAAGGCATCATAATATAATAATTCATTATACACCCCATAATCGTCATGGTTACAATACCTAATAATCCGCCAATTATCACACCATTAGTGTTCTTTAATTTTTTATAAAAGAAACATATAATCAATACATAAGAACCACCAATTACTATATTTGCAAATTCTCCAACTCCACCAGTTGTAGTTGCTGTAATTCCTTGAAGAAAGTTTTTAATTATAACTATAGCTAATCCTGCCATAGGTCCTAATGACATCCCACCAAATATTGCTGGTATATCAGATAAGTCTATTTTTAAAAATGACGGAAATATTGGTAATGGTACTGATATAAACATAAGTACATAAGCTATTGCTGATAATATACCCACCTTTGCTATAGTTTTAGTAGATAATAATTTTGGTTTTCTAACTGTATTTTGCATAATATAACCTCCAAATTTTAAATATTTTCATTGGGAAATTAAAAAAACTCGAAGACTTCAACCTTCGAGTTTTATGAATATTCAAAACGGATTATGCTATATATCATAATTCTCTTCTCTCATCCAGACTATACTGTCGGCTTTGGAATCTCACCAAATCATGCTACATTTAGTAGCTCGCGGGCTATAACCGCCGGTAGGGAATCTCACCCTGCCCCGAAGATCTTCTGTTTTTTTAATTTCTCTTTACAATATACATAATAATTCAGTTAATATATTATGTCAATATAGTCTTTATTTTAACAAAATAAAGCTATATATTTATATTAAATTTTTATTTTTATATACTATTTTTCCATCTATTATTGTATATAATACATGACTATTTATTTCAAAAGGATTATTATCCCATATTACTATATCCGCATCTTTTCCAACTTCAATTGACCCAACTCTATCTTCAATTCCTAATACTTTGGCCGGATTTATTGTTATTGCTTCCAATGCTTTTTCTTGTTTCATGCCATATTTAATTGCTATACCAGCACATATAGGTAAATATTGAATAGGTATAACTGGATGGTCTGTCATTAAACAAATATCTGATCCAGAATTTGATAATATGCCTGCTGTTTCAAAAGTTAAGTTTCGAAGTTCAATTTTTGATCTTTCAGTCATTGATGGTCCAACTATCATTGGATATCCTTCATCAATTAATTCATCAACAACTAAATGCCCTTCTGTGCAGTGATCTAATGTTAATTTTAAATTAAATTCTTTTGCTATTCTTATTGCTGTAAACATATCATCTGCCCTATGTGCATGTGCTTTTAAAGGTATTTCTCTTTTTAATACAGGTATTAAGCTTTCATATTTAATATCATACTCTGGCTTATTTTCACCATCTTCTTCAAATTCACTTTTTTCAATTTGATCTAAATATTCTTTAGCCTTCTTTAAATTTTCTCTAATTAATGCAGCTATTGCCATCCTTGTTTGTGGTGTTTTATCATCATTTCCATAAACACCTTTAGGATTTTCTCCAAAAGCTATTTTAGCCGCTACTGGATTTTTTATTATCATTTTATCTATACGTTTACCAAAAGTTTTTATGGCTATACATTGTCCCCCCATAACATTAGCACTTCCTGGTGTTGTACAAACTGATGTAATTCCACCTTCAACTGCTTCTGTAAAATTTCTATCCATTGGATTTATTCCATCAATAGGATTTAAATGAGGAGTTACAGGATCTGTTTGTTCATTACCATCAGCTCCTTCTGCTCCCATTCCATCTTCCCAAAGACCTAAATGTGTATGAGCATCTATAAAACCAGGAAGTACTAAACATCCCTTTGCATCAATTACTGTTGCATCTAAAGGAGCTACAATTTCATTACCTATTTCAATTATTTTTTTATTTTCTATAAGAATATTGCTATTTATTATTCCTTTTGTAACTGTATTTACTGTACCATTTTTTATGAATATCACTGATTCCCCTCCATTATTAAATTTTCATAGATAAAGAAACTCTTTGTTTTTCTAAATCTATTCCAATTACTTTAACATCTATTATATCCCCTACTGAGCAAATTTCCATAGGATCTTTTACAAACTTATTACTAATTTGTGATTTATGAACTAATCCATCATTTTTTATTCCTATATCAACAAATACTCCAAAATCTACAACATTTCTTACCGTTCCTTTTAATGTCATGCCTTCTTTTATGTCTTCTATTTTTAATACATCTGTTCTAAGTATAGGTTTCATTCCATCTTCTTCTCTAGGATCTCTTCCCGGTTTTTTAATTTCTAATATTATATCTTTTAAAGTGACTTCACCTACATTAAGTTTTTCACTTAGATTTTTTAAACCTATATTTTCTATTCTTTCATCTATATCAGATATATTTTTGTTTTTTACATCATCTAAAGAATACCCCAAAATTTCTAACATTTTTTTGCAAATATCATAACTTTCTGGATGAACTCCCGTATTATCAAGTGGATTTTTCCCATTTTCTATTCTCATAAATCCAGCACATTGTACAAATGCTGAAGGTCCTAATCTTTTTACTTTTTTAAGTTCATTTCTAGATTTAAATGGTCCATTTTCTTCTCTGTAAACAATTATATTTTTAGCTACAGTTTTACTCACTCCTGCTATATGTTCAAGTAGTGAATGAGATGCTGTATTTAAATCAAGTCCTACTTTATTTACAGAGTCTTCAACTACACCATCTAAAACTTCTTTTAATCTTTTTTTATTTAAATCATGTTGATATTGACCAACACCTATACTTTCTGGATCTATTTTTACAAGTTCTGCCAAAGGATCTTGAAGTCTTCTTCCTATGGAAATTGCACCTCTAATAGATACATTTATATCTGGATGCTCTTCTGCTGCCAATTCTGATGCTGAATAAATTGATGCTCCTGCTTCATTAACAATAATATATTGAGTATTTACACCTAACTCTTTTATTAATTCAGAAATTAAAGTTTCTGATTCCCTAGATGCAGTTCCATTACCAATTGCTATAACATCTATTTTATAAGTTTCTATTAATTTCTTTAAAATCTTTTTAGCTTGTTCAGTTTTACTTTGTGGTTTATGTGGATATACTATCGCTTCATCTAAAAATTTACCACTTGCATCTACAACTGCTATTTTACATCCATTAACATATCCTGGGTCAAATCCCATTACTACTTTTCCTTTTAGTGGTGGCTGTAAAAGTAGATTTTTTATATTTTCACCAAATACATTAATTGCTCTTTCTTGTGCTAATTCAGTTAGATGATTTCTAACTTCTCTTTCTATCGCAGGGAAAATAAGTCTTTTATAGGCATCTTCTATGGCTGCAACTAATATATCTTTGTTTTTAAAGTTATCCTTATTTATATATTGATTTTCTATGTATTTTAACATTCTATCATTATCTATTTCTAACTTAACTTTTAAAAATTCTTCTTTTTCTCCTCTGTTTATAGCAAGAACTCTGTGTGAAGCCATATTACTTACTCTTTCACTAAAATCATAATACATGTCATAAACAGATTTTTCATCTTTAGCATTTTTAGTTACTATAACACCATATTTTAAAGCATTTTCTCTTATATATTTTCTAATTTGAGCATTATCCGAAATTATCTCAGCAATTATATCGTTAGCTCCTTTAAGGGCATCTTCTACTGATAAAATATTTTTTTCTTCATTTATAAATTGTTCTGCTTCTTTATTTATATCATAAATATTTTTATCTAAAATTAATAAAGCTAAGTTTTCTAAACCTTTTTCTTTAGCTATAGTGGCTCTTGTTCTTTTCTTTTGTTTAAAAGGAGCATAAATATCTTCAACTTCTTGAAGTGTATTGGCTTTAGCTAAATTTTTAATTATTTCATCTGTTAATTTCCCCTGTTCACCTATTATTCTTTGAACATCTTCTTTTCTAGATTGCAAATTTCTTAAATAATTTAATCTATCATTGAATTGTCTTAAAATTATATCACTCATTTCACCAGTCATTTCTTTTCTATATCTAGCAATGAATGGTATAGTATTTCCCTCATCTATTAACTTTATAACATTTTCAATTTGCTCATTTTTTAGATTAAATTCACCTTTTAAAATTTCATTAATATTCAATTTGAACCTTCTTTCTAAAAATAAGGCTCAAGAATAAAATTCTTAAGCCCTATGTTTTTATTATTTATTAATTTTGTTCATTTTTAAATACTCATTTATAAATAAATCTATATTTCCGTCTAACACACTATCTACATTTCCTACTTCACAATTTGTTCTGTGATCTTTTACTAATTTATAAGGTTGAAAAACATAGGATCTAATTTGGCTACCCCAAGTAATTTGAGAATATTTACCTTGTATATCTTCTATTCTTTCTTTTTGTTCTAACTCTTTTAAATGAATTAGCTTTCCTTTTAGCATTTTCATAGCTGTCTCTCTATTCATTAATTGAGATCTTTCATTTTGACACTGAACAGTTACTCCTGTAGGTATATGAGTTATTCTAACAGCAGAATCTGTTGTATTTACATGCTGACCTCCAGCTCCAGAAGCTCTATATGTGTCTATTTTTAAATCTGATGGATTTATTTGTACATCAATATCATCATCTAGTTCTGGTATAATATCTACTGAAACAAATGAAGTATGTCTTTTCCCTGATGTATCATAAGGAGATATTCTTACAATCCTATGAACTCCTTTTTCGCTTTTTAAGTAACCATAAGCATTTAACCCCTCAATAGACAAGGTAACACTCTTTATTCCAGCCTCAGTATCAGGTAAGTAATCTAAAGTTTTTACTTTATATCCTTTATTATTTGCCCATCTAGTATACATTCTCAGAAGGATTTGTGCACAATCTTGTGCATCTAATCCTCCTGTTCCTGCATTAATTGAAAGTATAGCGTTATTTTTATCATATTCGCCACCTAATAAAGTTTTTATTCTTACTTTATCTAGATTATATTGCATTTTTTCAATAGATAATTCTATATCTTTTTCAAGAGAATCATCATCTTCTTCTATGGCCATTTCAAGTAATAACTCTATTTCCTCTAAATCATTTTTTAACATCTCATATTCTTCTATAGTATCTTTTATAGATTTATTTTTTTGCAATACTTTTTGAGCTTTTTCATTATCATTCCAAAACTCTGGGTCTTCAATTTGTCTTTCTAAATATTCTAATTCTTCATTTAACTTAACTAAGTCAAAGAGAAACCCTCAAATCCTCTAAATTTACAGACATAACTTGTATTTGTTGTCTGTATTCTTGTTCATTTAACATTTAAATCCTCCAAACTATTTTCCGCAACAATGTTTGAATTTCTTACCACTTCCACATGGACAAGGTTCGTTTCTGCCTACAGTTCTTTCTTTTACTACTGGAGAGTTATCAGCTAAATCACTTGGTGATGCTAATGTATCTACATCTACTACTGATTTTCTTTCCTTTGGCTGTTGTTCAATAGTTATATTAAATAAATATCTTACTGTATCTTCTTGAATATGTTTAATCATATCATCAAACATATCGAATCCTTCCATTTTGTATGCGATAACTGGATCTTGTTGTCCTAGAGCACGAAGACCTATCCCTTGACGTAATTGGTCCATAGCATCTATGTGGTCTATCCAGTGATTATCAACACATTGAAGAAGTATTATTCTTTCAACTTCTCTCATTCTATCAGAGCCTATTATTTCTTCTTTTTCTCTGTATATATCATGAGACGTTTCATATATTTTATTGCTTAATTCTTGTGATTTTAATTCTTTTAATTCTTCACCTTCTAAGCTTTCTTTTGGCATAAATAATCCATACAAGTATGATTTTAAGTTTTCTAACTCAACACCATTATCTCCAACATAAGCAGCAACTGCATCACTTATGATATCTTTTATCATACTTTGAATTTGCTCATTTATATCTTCGCCTTCTAACACTCTTCCTCTTTCATCATATATAACTTGTCTTTGTTTATTCATAACATCGTCATATTGAAGTACGTGTTTTCTTATACCAAAGTTTCTTCCTTCAACTTTCTTTTGAGCATTTTCTATTGATTTAGTTAACATTCTATGTTCAACTGGCATATCTTCCTCTAAACCAATTTTCTCAACTACACCTTGGATTCTTTCACTTCCGAATAATCTCATTAATTCGTCATCTAATCCAATGTAGAATCTTGAGCTTCCTGGGTCACCTTGACGTCCAGAACGTCCTCTTAACTGATTATCTATTCTTCTAGACTCATGTCTTTCTGTACCGATTATAGCTAAACCACCAGCAGCTCTAACTGCTTCTTGTTCTTTTTTAGCTTCTTCTTTATATTTTTCATATAAATTATCAAAAGTATGTTTAGCTTTTGCTAATTCTTCATCTTGTTCCAATTCTATTTCTTCTATATGAGTATCAACTCTTTTTATAGCTGATTCAGTAAATCCTTGTCTTTTTAATTCTTTTTTAGTTAAGAATAGAGGATTTCCTCCAAGCATTATGTCAGTACCACGACCAGCCATATTTGTAGCTATAGTAACTGCACCAAGTCTACCTGCTTGAGCAACTATCTCTGCTTCTTTTTCGTGATTTTTAGCATTTAATACTTCATGTTTTATACCTTTTCTCTTTAGTATTTGAGAAAGTTTTTCTGATTTATCTATTGATACTGTACCAACTAGTACTGGTTGTTGTTTTTTATGTCTTTCAAGTATATCCTCTGCAACTGCATTAAATTTTCCATTTTCATTTTTATAAACTACATCTGGTAAATCTTCTCTTTGAACTGGTTTATTTGTAGGAACTACAACAACGTCCATTTTATATATTGATTTAAATTCTTCTTCTTCAGTTTTTGCAGTACCAGTCATACCAGAAAGTTTTTTATACATTCTAAAGTAATTTTGGAATGTTATAGTTGCAAGAGTTTTTGATTCTCTTTGTACATGTAATCCTTCTTTTGCTTCTATAGCTTGATGTAAACCTTCTGAATATCTTCTACCAAACATTAAACGTCCAGTAAATTCATCCACTATAATTATCTCTCCATCTTTAACTACATAATCAACATCTTTCTTCATTATAGCGTGAGCTTTTAATGCTTGATTTATATGGTGATATAATTCTGTATGCTCTATATCAGTTATATTATCAACATTAAAGTAAACTTCTGCTTTTTTAATTCCTGATTCTGTTAATGATGCAGATTTTTGTTTTTCATCTATATCATAATCTCCGTCTGAGAAATGTGCTTCTTTTTCTTCTTTTGTTTTTTCTTGTTCAGTCTTACTTGGAGCTTTTAAAGTTAATACGAATGTATTTGCATCTGTATATAAATGTGTAGATTTATCCCCAGGTCCTGAAATTATAAGAGGTGTTCTAGCTTCATCTATTAATATAGAGTCAACCTCATCCACTATAGCATAATTTAATTCTCTTTGAACTTTTTGTTCTTTATGAATTACCATGTTATCTTTTAAGTAATCAAATCCATATTCATTGTTTGTTCCGTATGTAATATCACAATTATATTGTGCTCTTCTTACTTCTGGTGTTTGTCCATGAACTATAACCCCTACTGTTAATCCTAAAAATTCATAAACTTTACCCATCTCTTCTTTATCACGTTTTGCTAAGTAATCATTTACTGTAACAACATGTACACCTTTACCTTCAAGGGCATTTAAGTAAACTGGAGCAGCCGCAACTAACGTTTTACCTTCACCAGTTTTCATTTCCGCTATTCTACCTTGATGTAGTACCATACCGCCTATAAACTGTACATCATATTGTCTAAGGCCTAAAACCCTCTTAGAAGCTTCCCTTACAACTGCAAATGCTTCTGGTAATATATCATCTAATGTTTCACCATTTGCTAACCTTTCTTTAAATTCACTTGTCATATTTTTAAGTTCTTTATCTCTCATAGACTCGAACTTTGGTTCCAGCGTATTTATTTTTTCAGCCATTTTAGCAAAATTTTTTAACTCTTTTTTATCTGCCATGTTAAATAAACTATCTAAAAAACCCATTCTATGCATCTCTCCTCATTGTATTATTATACTATTATACATTTTAACATAAAAATACATGATTTAATATTAAATATTAACTTTATCACATATAATCATACATTATTATATAGTTTTTACTACTATACAATTTTTATTTAATCTTCTTCATTCTTTAATAATTCAATATATTTTTAACATATTAAAAAGCTACCGATAAAAATTATCGATAGCCTGAATCTACTTAATTTAAATAAATTTATTCATGTTCTATTAATCCATATCCACCATCTTCACGTTTATAAACTATAGATATTTCATCGCTATCTATATTTCTAAACATGTAGAATCCATGCTCTATTAATTCCATTTGTAATACTGCTTCTTCCGGACTCATTGGTTTCATATCAAATTTTTTACGTCTTTCTATTACTATATCTAAATTTTCATCATCTTCTTCTATTCCACCATCCATTTGGAATCTAATGCTTTCATCTTTAGATTGATGTCTATCTTGTAATTTGTTTTTATATCTTCTTATTTGCTTTTTAAGTTTATCATAAACAACATCAATTGCAGCATATAGATTTTCTTCACTATCTTCTGCTCTAATAATCGGTCCACTTATAGGGATTATTGTTACTTCTATTTTTTGAGTTGCTTTTTTTGCACTTACAGTTACTTTTACTTCAGTTTCTGGATTAAGATAACGTTCTAACTTACCTAACTTATCTTCTATTGCAGTTTTTATTCCTTCTGTAAGTTCTAATTTTTTTCCTGATATTATTATTTTCATAAAAACATCTCCCTTCACTTATGTAAAGCACTATTGATATTATTTTATACTTTACCTTTATGTATTAAGTATTTATGTTTTGAATAATATATTCTATATTAATTATCCTTTTCCTTTTTTTATTGTTAACTTTTTATTTTTTTTATATTTAGTCGTAAAAAATAGTTTTATGTACTATTTTATTTATATTTATAATAATGTGGATTATTAATCAACAACCTCTGTGGACAATGTTGATAACTTTGTTGATAACTTTGTGATTTGTGTATATTGTTGAATTTTGACGATTATTGTTTATCCACATATAATACCTAGGGATTGTTAATTATTTAATAGATTTAATATAGATATTATTTTTTAATACTATAGATGATGATAAGTTTTATTTAATATAGATATATATTATGCAATTTTATTAATATCTATAAATGTTTTTTTGAATTATTTCTATTTTTTTATAAAAAAAAAGCACCTAATCGGTACTTTATTGTTTCAGCTGACCTGGTCTTTGACCCCACACTCGCCTACTGCAGCTTTCGCTTGGGTTTGCCGCACTACTAACCATCTCGATTTTAATATCGGTAGGTCTTACATCTAAGACGCACCATGATCATTAACCCCATTTTTAGAGTTAACTTACGTGGATCCTTTCGCCTGCGTCTGGCTTGGACTTTCAACCACAGACCTGAAACATATTAATATTTTACCGTTTTAAAGCAATTCTGTCAATAGAATTTTATTCTTTAGCATAAGTATCTACATAAGTTGTCAATAGTGTGAATACGCAAATATGATTTACACCGTTAATTTTTAATATCTTGGAAATTTCATTTACAGTTGAGCCTGTTGTAAAAATATCATCAATTAAGATTATACTTTTATTTTTAATTAGATTAATATTTTCTTTTATACTAAAACCATTTTTTAATTCTTTTTCTCTATTAATTTTATTCATATTGTATAATCTTTTAGTATTTTTAACTCTTTCAATACAGTCTAATACTGGTATATCAACTACTTCGCTTAATCTACTTGCAATTCTTTCTGATTGATTAAATCCTCTTTTTTTAAGTCTTTTTTTATGTAGTGGAACATATAGAATGTAATCTGCTTTAATATTTTCCAATATAAATTTTTCTTTCATTAGATTAACTATATATCTACATAGGTAAATTTTATTTTTATATTTATAATCTAAAATTAATTTTTTACTTATTTCATCATATGCAATACACGAAATCACTTTATCAAAGTAAAAAGTTTTGTTATAACAATAGTTACACGTTATTAAACTTTCTCTTTCAAAATTAAAATTTAATATGGGTTTTCCACATTTATTACATCCATCTAAAATAAAATGTAAATTATTATAGCAATCTTTACAAAGAGAATAAGAATTGCTTAATTTTATTGGATTATCACAAATTATACAAGTTATATTTCTTGGATAAATATAATTTATTAATAATTTAATTATTTCTTTTATATTATTTGGAATCAACTTTGATAAATATTTCATTATTACTTAATTAACAACCCTTCTTTTATAAATTTATTTAATTTATATGATAAATTAGAGTATCTGTCATTTATTCTATTGTTTTTAATCATCTGTTCTAGATATCTTACATCACCAACTAATACAACTAGTTTTTTTGCTCTAGTTACAGCTGTATAAAGTAAATTTCTACTAAGTAACATTGGTGGTGCCCAAACTATAGGAATAACTACTACAGGGAATTCACTTCCTTGACTTTTATGAATTGTAGTACAAAAACTATGGTCAAGTTCATCTAACTCATCATATTTATAAGCAGATAGTTTTATCTTGTCAAATAATACATAAACAGTCTTCTTATCTTTATCTATATGAAATATATATCCAATATCCCCATTATATATACCTTCTCCGCTTTCACTTTTATCTTCAGTTTCCCATTTTCTTGTATAATTATTTCTAATTTGCATTACTTTGTCACCAACTCTAAATATTCTCTTAGCAAACTCTTCTTCTTGTTTATATTTATTAGGTGGATTAAGATATTTCTGTAATTCTATATTCAAATTATTAACTCCCAAATCGCCTTTTCTCATAGAAGTTAATACTTGTATATCTTTTAATTTATCAAATTTATAAAAATTAGGCAGTCTCTCACTAACAAGACCTACAATTTCATTCAAAATTTCTTCATTCGTATTTTTTCTTAAGAAAAAGAAGTCTTTATTTTTTACATTTAAAAATAAAGGCTCACCATTATTGATTTTATGAGCATTAACTACTATCATACTTTCTCTAGCTTGTCTAAATATCTCATTTAACCTTACAGTTTTTATTACTTTTGAATCAATTATATCTTTTAAAACATTTCCTGCACCTACTGACGGTAACTGATCACTATCTCCAACTAAAAGTACTCTTGTCCCTAATTTAACTGCTTTAAGTAGATTATACATTAATATAATATCAACCATAGATGCCTCATCTAATATTATTACATCTGCATCTATAGGATCTTCTTCATCTTTGAAGAAAACTAATTCTTCACTATCGCTTCCAAATCCCATTTCCAACAATCTATGAATAGTTTTTGCCTCTTTATTAGAAGTTTCACTCATTCTTTTTGCTGCTCTACCTGTTGGTGCACAAAGTACAACTTTTTGATCATTATTTTCAAATATTTTTATTATGGTATTTATAGTTGTTGTTTTTCCAGTACCTGGCCCACCTGTAATTATGGTAACACCATTATTTATAGCTTCTTTTACAGCTTCAATTTGATTTTTAGCTAAACTTATATTGTCTTCTTTTTCTACAATTTTTATTTCTTCATCTATATTTATATGTAAATCTTTAATATCATGTTGTGATAATTTTATTATTTCTTTACATACGCCATTTTCACAAATATAATACATCATTAAATAAACTAAAATTTGACCATCTTTATTTTCTAGATGAACTTTTTGATTATATGCCAAATCCATTATTCCATTTTCCACAAATTTAGGTTCTACACCTAAAATTTTTACAGATTGCTCTATCAAAATTTGTTTTGGTAAATATGTATGCCCACTAGCTAGACTTTGATTTAAAGTATATATTATTCCTTGCATAATTCTCTCTGGAGAATATTTATCTATGCCTATTTTACTAGCTATTTCATCAGCTATTTTAAACCCAATACCTCTAACATCTTCAGCTAATCTATAAGGATTTTTATTTATTATATCTATGGCTTTTTCTTTGTATTTTTTATATATTCTTAAACAATAATTAGGAGTTATTCCATAAGGAGATAGTTGTATAATTATATTTCTCAACTCTCTATTTTCTTCATAGCTTTCTTGTATTTGTTTTACTTTTTTCATACCTATTCCTTCTACTTCAGTAAGTCTTTCTGGAGTATTTTGAATAATATCTAAAGTATCAACACCAAATTTATCTACGATTCTTTTTGCCATTTTTTCACCTATGCCATGTATCATTCCCGATGATAAATAAACATAAATACCTTCTAAAGATGATGGTGTTATAGGCATAAAACTATTTACTTCAAATTGAGAACCATAAGTTTTATGATTAACCCATTTACCTTCAACTTCTATACTCTCTCCTACAGATAAGGTAGGCATGCATCCTACAATAGTAATTTCATCATTTTCATTAGCTAAATAAGCAATAGTATAACCATTTTCTTCATTTTTAAAAACTATATCACTAACCATTCCTTCTAATTTTTCCATTTTTATTCTCCTAAAATCATTTATTAACTCATTATTATAATTATAATTATAACTATATAAATATATTTTTATGTTATCATTTAATTCAAAAAAAATAAAGAGTCGTAAAAATACAACTCTTTATCATATATTAATATAATTATTTTACTGATGCTTGTGCTTTTAATGTTTCAGCTTTGTCAGTTCTTTCCCATGGTAAATCCAAATCAGTTCTTCCAAAGTGACCATAAGCAGCAGTTTGTTTATATATTGGTCTTCTTAAATCTAAATCCCTTATAATAGCTCCTGGTCTTAAATCAAAGTTTTTATTAATTAAGTTAACTAATTCTTCATCAGATATTTTTCCTGTTCCAAAAGTATCTACAAATATAGATAATGGTCTTGCAACACCTATAGCATAAGCTAATTCTATTTCACATTTATCTGCAAGTCCAGCTGCTACTATATTTTTAGCAACATATCTTGCTGCATAAGCTGCTGATCTATCAACTTTTGTTGGATCTTTTCCTGAGAATGCTCCACCACCATGTCTAGCATATCCACCATAAGTATCTATTATTATTTTTCTTCCTGTTAATCCAGTATCACCTTGTGGTCCACCTATAACAAATCTTCCTGTTGGATTTATGTATATCTTAGTTTCTTCATCTAGTAATTCAGCTGGTATAACTTCTTTTATAACTAATTCTATTAAATCTTTTCTTATAGTGTCATTATCTACATGTTCACTATGTTGAGTTGATATAAGTATAGTATGTACTCTTACAGGTTTATTTCCATCATATTCAACTGTTACTTGAGTTTTACCATCTGGTCTTAAATAATCAACTAAGTTTGATTTTCTTATTTCAGTTAATCTTCTAGCTAATTTATGAGATAGTGATATAGGTAATGGCATTAATTCTGGAGTTTCATTACAAGCAAATCCAAACATTATACCTTGGTCTCCTGCTCCTATAGCTTCTATTTCTTCCTCTGTTTGTTCTCCTGATCTACTTTCTAAAGCTTCATCTACACCCATTGCTATATCAGATGATTGCTCATCTATTGCTGTTATTACTGCACAAGTTTGACTGTCAAATCCATATTTTGCTCTTGTGTATCCTATTTCTTTTACTGTATCCCTAACTAGTTTTTGTATATCTACATATGCTTTTGTAGATATCTCTCCTGCTACTAATACTAACCCTGTAGTTGTTGTTGTTTCACAAGCTACCCTTGATTGTGGATCTTTTTCTAATAATGCATCTAATATTGAATCTGAAATTTGATCACACATCTTATCCGGATGCCCTTCTGTAACAGATTCAGATGTGAATAAATGTCTTGCCATTATATTTCCTCCTTTTTATCTTATAACATAATTTTTTATAATAAAAAAACCTCTTCTTTAACAGAAGAGGTTAATTATCACATTGATATTCTAATTAACTAACCTCATCTCTCTAACATCTTTGTTAGTAGGATTTAGCACCGTCTCCAATAATTTATGGAGTGGTTGCTGGGCTTCACAGGGCCTGTCCCTCTGCCTCTCTTGATAAGGTGTAATATAATTACACATATTTATATTTTTTTTCAGTAATTATATAATAACATTTTTTTTATATAGTGTCAAGAATATATATTTTTTTAATCACTAAACAAGTTTTTATCATATTATTATTATATAAGCATTTCTATGTATTTTAAAGTTATGTATTTTTTTATTATATATTTCATATATTTTTGAAGGGAGGTAAGTTCCTATGTATTTAGCCAAAGTGAATTATAAAAAAGAAAATGTTGTAGAAATACTAAGCTTAATACTAAAAGATATAATTAATGAAAATACTGTTGTTATTTGTATAGGAACAGATCGTGCTATAGGAGATGCTTTAGGTCCTTTAGTCGGTACTATGCTAAAAAATAGCGACTTTAAATACCCCGTTTACGGTACCCTAGATAATCCTATTCATGCCTTAAACATATATGAATCTATTGATCAAATAGAAGAAAAACATCCTAACAGTGAATTTTTAGCTATTGATGCTTGTTTAGGTTCTATAAATAATATAGGAAATATTCAAATTAGAAAAGGACCCATTCTTCCTGGTAAAGGCGTAGGTAAAAAACTCCCGCAAGTTGGATCTCATTCAATTGTAGGTATTGTAGATAAAGTAGATGAAAATAATAGATTTTCATTTAATAATGTTAGATTACATTTTATATTAGAATTAGCAGAGGCTATTGCTTTATCAATTTTATTATCAACCTAAAATATACTCTTAGCTAATTAAATTCTCAATAGTTTATTTTTAATAAATTTGCTAATCTTAAAAAGGACAATAGTAATATAATATCATTATTGTCCTTTTTGGTTTCTATTTATTTATTTTTTTCTTTCTTTTAAATGCTCCACCTTTTTCTAATAAATCTAATGAACTCAGTGATGATCCAGTTCCTTTTGCAACACATGATAATGGATCGTCAGCTACTACTACATTTATTCCTGTAGCTTCCTCTATTCTCTTTCCTAGATTTTTTAATAAGGCACCTCCACCTGTCATTACTATTCCAGATGTACTTATATCCGCCGCTAATTCTGGTGGTGTTTTTTCCAATACAGTTCTAGCTGTAACAACTATTTGCTTTATACAATCTTCCAATGCTTCAGCTATTTCTCTAGAACTTATTTTTATAGTTTCTGGTAGACCTTTAATCATATTTCTACCACTTATATTCATAAATTGTTCTTCATCGTCTTTTATAGCAGTTCCTATTTCTATTTTTAACTTTTCTGCACTTCTTTCACCTATAAGTAAGTTGTGCTTTTTCTTAATATAATCTGCTATGGCACTGTCAAATTTATCTCCACCTACTTTTATAGAGTCACTAACTACTGCTCCTCCAAGAGATATTACTGCTATGTCAGTAGTTCCTCCACCTATATCTATTACCATATTCCCATTTGGTAAAGTTATATCCATACCAGCTCCAATAGCCGCAGCTATTGGTTCTTCTATTATATAAACTTCTCTGGCTCCCGCTTCTCTAGTTGCCTCTTCAACAGCTCTTTTTTCTACTTCAGTTACACCAGTTGGTACACATACCATTATTCTTGGCATAACTAATCTTCCAAATCCCTTTTTCTCTACTATTCTTTCAGTAAAGTATTTAAGCATTTTTTCAGTTGCTTCATAATCAGATATAACCCCATCTTTTAATGGTCTGATTACTACTATATTAGCAGGTGTTCTACCTATCATCTTTCTCGCTTCATGTCCAACTGCTAAAACTGTTTTTGTATTTTTTTCAATAGCTAATACTGATGGTTCTTGTAAAACAATTCCCTTTCCATCAACATAGACTAATACATTCGCTGTTCCTAAATCTATTCCTATATCTGATCCAGCCATATTTTCACTCCTTCTATAATTTATATATGTTAAACTTTCTTATTTTTCTCATAAAGACCTCTATGTTACAAGATATACAAAAAAATAATATTAGTCAAGAAAAATAGTAGTTTTTTATTATACATTTCAATTTTTAATTTATACAATTATTTATTTTTATAAGAAAAAAGTGCAGGATATTCCTACACTTTTTTTTCTTTTTCATATTTTAATTTTGTAGCCATTCCACCTCTAAGATGTCTCTCTAATTTATTTTTTTCTAAAACTCTCTTAACTTCTAAAGCAAGAGAAGGATTAATTTCTTCTAATCGTTCTGTTACATCCTTATGAATAGTACTTTTACTTACACCAAAGGTTTTAGCCGTTTGCCTTACTGTTGTATTTTTTTCTAGTATATATTTTGCTACAATAACTGCTCTTTCTTCTATATAGGCTCTCACTCCCTTCCCCCCTAACTTTCTATCTTTGACTTATATATATGAAAAAAAAAACAAAAATATAACAGGTTCAATCATATTTAATTGAACCTGTTATTCTTTATTCTAATAAACTCATTGGATTAATAGCTGTATTATTTTTATATGCTTCTAAGTGAACATGTACTCCACTTAAACATTCTACATCACTCGTATTTCCTGCATACCCTATAGATTGACCATCTGTAACTTTGTCACCTTTTTTCACATTAATATTTTTACTTAAGCTAGAATATACAAACACTGTATTGTCGCTAGATTGAATTTTTACAGACATACCATATTTATCATTATCATATACATCTAATACTGTACCATTAGATAGTGATTTAACTTCTTGATTTTCATTTGCTTCCACATCTATAGCCTTATGTATTTCCCAAACTTCTAAAGTTTCTGAATAGCTAGGTTCTTTATCTGAATAACTTCTTACTACTTGATTACCTAGATAGTTTATCTTTTTATGTTCAGCTTCCCTAGCTTTTGATAAGTTTTGTTCAGAATCTGTAGTAGTTGGAACAACATCCTTTTTCTTTTCTTTTGTTAAATGTATTTCATCTTCACTTTTCGTTGCAGTATTATTTGATAATAAATTATTAACATTTTTATTAGTAAACCAAATTCCTCCAACTGCAATGATACAGATACATATAAATAAGGATAAATAAAAAGCATCCTTTTCTAATAATTTCTTTTTCATGTTGTACCTCCAAATATATTAATACATATTCAGATTATTAACCAAAAATTAATATTTATACAACATTTTTACATTTTATGTAAGTTAATATATATCTTTAATATTTGTATCTTTAAAGTAATGAAATAATATATCATAATACTTATATCCCTTTTGTGCCATTCCTTGTGCACCCCATTGACTCATTCCAACACCATGACCATAACCTTTTATAGTAAATTTCATTTCATTTCCACTATAATCAATAGTAAAATTAGCAGAGTTTAAATTAAGTATTTTTCTTATTTGAATACCACTTAGCTTAATATTACCAATTCTTATAATCTTTACACATCCACCTTCTGTTCTACTTTCGATGTTTACTTGATTGTTTAATTGAGATAATGACACACTTAATTGTGGATATGAATTTTTTATGTATTTTATAAATTTACTTTTTTCAATAGAATAAGTTGTTATATATTTAGGTGATTGTTTTTCATAAGGACTGTCAACAGATACTAAATAAGGATACTTCGTTGAAAAAACATCTTCGCTATTCTCTGTTTTTCCTGAAGAAGTTGAAAAATATAAGGGAAGTATAGCTTTATTATTATAAGTTAAAATTTGACCTTTAGTTTCATCTATAGCTTTTTTAACTTTTACATAGTCACTATCCATCCAATCTTTCCCCTTAATATTTTTTAAATTTTCATAAGATGTATAAGCTTGACAATGAGATGAATTAGTGCAAATATCTGCACCTTTATGGCCTGATTTAATATTATTTTCTATCTTGTATATAACATAAGTTCTAGCTGCAACTGCTTGAGCTTTTAATGCTTCTTCATCAAATGTTGATGGCATTTCACTTGATAGTACTCCATATAAGTATTCTTCCATATTCATTTTTTTTTTCTTATTTTCATCAACATCATAAACATTTATTATTGGATCATCTTTATCAATTTTTTCATAGGTTATTTCTTGAGTTTTTTTTATTTTATTTTTTACACTTTCTTTTGTTTCATCTATATCACTATATAGTAATAAACTACTAACAACCGATACTATAACTACTGAAAAAGATAATAACAATATAAAAATAAAAGGCTTTTTCATATATACCCTCCTAAGATTTAAACTTCTTAAATATATGAAAAAACCTATTTTTTTATTACTATTTATTATTCTACTATTTCTATGTTACCGCCTAAAGCTGTTATTTTTTTATCAATATCTACATATCCTCTTTGAATATGATAAATTTCACCTATTTCAGTTTCACCTTCTGCTATAAGTCCGCATAGTATTAAAGCTGCCCCTGCTCTTAAGTCAGTAGCATTAACTTTAGCACCATATAATTTATCTACACCTTCTACAATTGCAGTTCTACCTTCGATTTTGATGTTAGCTCCCATTCTATTAAATTCAGCAACATGCATAAATCTATTTTCAAATACAGTTTCTATAACTACTCCAGTTCCTTTAGATACAGTAAGCATAGCCATAAATTGAGCCTGAACATCTGTAGGGAATCCTGGATGTGGTAAAGTTTTTATATCTATGGCTTTTAATTTTTCCGGTCCTATTACTCTTATTGAGTTATCCATTTCTATAACTTCACAACCAGCTTCTCTTAATTTAGCTGTTACAGGTTTTAAATGCTCTAAAATAACATTTTCAACAGTTATATCACCTTTTGTCATAGCAGCAGCTACCATGAAAGTTGCAGCTTCTATCCTATCTGGTATTACATCATGTTCTGTAGCTGTTAATTCTTTAACACCTTTTATTCTTATAGTGTTTGTACCTGCACCTTTAACGTCTGCTCCCATTTCGTTTAGGAAGTTAGCTAAGTCTACTATTTCTGGTTCTTCTGCAGCATTTTCTATTATAGTAGTTCCTTCTGCAAGTACTGCAGCCATCATTATATTTTCAGTTGCTCCAACAGATGGGAAATCTAAGTATAATTTAGATCCAACTAATTTATCTGCTTTAGCTTCTACAAAGCCATGATCCATTACTATCTCTGCACCTAAAGCTTTAAATCCTTTTAAGTGTAGGTCTATTGGTCTTGTTCCTATTGAACATCCACCTGGCATTGATATTTTTGTTTGGTTAAATCTAGCAAGTAATGGTCCCATTACGAAGAATGATGCTCTCATTTTTCTTACTAGCTCGTATGGTGCTTCACAAGTAGTTAAGTTACTTGCGTCTACTGTTAAAGTTTTGTCTTTGTATTCAACTTCTGCACCAAGGTGTCTTATTAAGTCTGATATAACGTGTACATCTGTTAAATCTGGTACTTCGTGTAAAACTGATTTACCTTTTACTAATAGTGTTGCCGCTATTATAGGTAATACTGCATTTTTTGCTCCATCTATTCTAACATTACCTTTAAGTGGGTTACTTTTCTTCACAATTATTTTAGCCATAAATATGTCTCTCCTCAATCTAATAATCTATTTTTATTATAGGTGTAGCCATATATATTGTCGTTCTATCATCATCTTCGCTATACCTAATTCCTATATTCAAATTCATTTCTCTATCTAAATATTTTAAGTTATTTTCTTTTAATAATTTACTATATGCATTTACTGATAAAAAGTTTTCTTCTTCTATATCACTAATTTTTTCAGCATACATATTATATAATATTTTTTGTAAAATATCACTAATTTTAGCGTTTTTTAGTTTTTTTGTATACTCTCCTGCTATACAAATATTAATATTTACTTTATCTGAATATTTGTTTAGTTCATTTTCTAACTTAACATAAACATTCTCTATATTTTTATATACTTTATTATTTAATATGTCAACTATTATATAGAATTCTTTTGAATTTTTTTTGACTCCAACTATTGAAATTCCTTTATCTTCGTCATCATAATTTACATATATTTCACCTTTTTGCATTTTTGAGCTTAACTCACCATGACCATCACCTAAATTTTTTGCAATTTCTGTGCAAATGTCTTTTAGTTGATTCATGTCCATTTCTTTTTCTATTATTATGCTAGATTTTATGTTATAAAATTTGAAATTAGATTCAGTCATCTCAAAACTTTCTATGAATTTATCTATCCATTGTGTTTGATTTTGTTGTCCATAAATTGTAATTGCTCCAAATAAAGATAAGATAAGTACAAAGAAACATATCATTGCTTTAAATAATTTCATTTTAAAGTCCCCCTCTAATTTATCTTTACTTAAAGTATCTACAGATTTATTGTTTTTAAACGTAATTATTTTAACTTAAGATTATTAGTAATTAAATCTATATTTTTATTAAATATTTATTATTTCTATTAATTGTTGTTAAGGCTTTATTTTAGTATATTTCAGCTTTTATCAATGTTTTAATCATATAAGTATTTTTTCTCGCTTATACTAGCATTTATTCGATTATTTGATATGTATAATTTTTACATCTATCTTATTAATCGATACTTAATATGTCTTTTAATTATTTTAATAAGAGATATTTTTACACAAAACAAAAGTGCAACCGAAGTTGCACTTTTTTAATGTATTTATAATATTGGGGGAATATTATGAGGAATACATTTATATTATGGTCAATAAAAAAAATTATATACACAAAAAATAAAATTTTTCTTTTTTATAAATTTTTTAACTAATAATGATAATACTTCTTCCCAAAGCAAAGACCCATTTTACTTATGTAAAATGGGCCTTCTAGCTAATGTGTATGTGTTGTTAAATTATTTTTTTGTATTGTATTTATATTAATTTTTTAAATTAAATTCAAATTATTCAACTGTAACTGATTTAGCTAAGTTTCTTGGTTTATCTATATCGCATCCTCTTTCTTTTGCAACATAGTAAGCTAATAATTGAAGTGGTATTACACTTAATATACCAGCTAATATGTTATCAACTTCTGGAATGTATATAACTGAGTCAGAAGATTTTTCTACTTCTTTGTTAGTTACTTCAGTTATTGATATAACATTAGCTCCTCTAGCTTTAACTTCTTGCATGTTAGATAACATTTTTTCGAATAGGCGTTGTTGAGTTGCTAAAACTATTACTGGAACACCTTCTTCTATTAATGCTATAGTACCATGTTTTAATTCACCAGCTGCAAATGCTTCAGCGTGAGTGTAAGATATTTCTTTTATTTTTAAAGCGCCTTCCATTGCAGTTGAGTAGTCAAGACCTCTACCTAAGTAGAATATGTCGTTTTTGTCTACTAATTGTTTTGATATTTCTTTTATTTGTTCTTCACATTTTAATACTTCTGTAACTTGCTCTGGTATAGCTTTTAATTCTTCTATATAGTTCATGTACTCTTCTTTAGTTATAGTACCTTTTTTAAGACCAAAGTCTAAAGCTATCATTATGAAAGCTACTATTTGAGTAGTGTAAGCTTTTGTAGAAGCAACTGCTATTTCTGGACCAGCCCAAGTGTATAATGTGTAGTCAGATTCTCTAGCTATTGAAGAACCAACAACGTTAGCTATTGATAATACTGTAGCACCTTTAGCTTTAGATTCTCTTAAAACTGAAAGTGTATCAGCAGTTTCACCTGATTGACTTGCTAATATGACTAAAGTATTTTCATCTACAAAAGGATCACTGTATCTGAATTCTGAAGCTATATCAGTTACTACTGGAACTTTTAAGAATCTTTCTACTGCATGTTTTCCAACAAGTCCTGCATTATAAGCAGTACCACAAGCTACTATATATATTTTGTTTATTTTATCTAATTGTTCTTTTGTTATATTTATATCATCTAATTTTATTTCGCCATTTGCATCTAGTCTTCTTTCTAGAGTATTTCTAGTTGCTTCTGGTTGTTCATATATTTCTTTTATCATGAAATGGTCGTATCCAGCTTTTGATGCTGCTTCAACGTCCCAGTTTATTTCATTTACTTTCTTTTCAACTACTTCTCTATTTTCGTTTAATACTTCAACTTTGTCCCCTACTATATGAACATATTCACCATTTTCTAAGTAGTAAACTTTTCTTGTATATTTTAATACTGCAGGTATATCAGAAGCTATGAAGTTTTCACCTTCACCTAATCCTACTATTAATGGACTGTCTTTTCTTACTGCAACTAATTCTTTATCATTTTCTGTGCATATAACACCTAATGCATAAGCCCCTCTAAATCTAGCTGTAGCTTTGTAAACTGCATCTAAAAGATCTCCATTATAGTATTTGCTTATCATATGAGCTGCTACTTCTGTATCAGTTTGAGATATGAATTCATATCCTTCTGCTTGTAATTCTTCTCTTAATTCTAGATAGTTTTCTATTATACCATTGTGAACTACTGCTATTGTTTTTTCTTTGTTAAAGTGAGGATGTGAGTTTACATCTGATGGCACTCCATGAGTTGCCCATCTTGTATGACCTATTCCTAAATGTCCTTGTATTGGATTTTTTTCTAAATCTTCAGCAAGTATTGCTAATCTACCTTGGTATTTTCTTATTTCTAATTCATTTTTACCATTGTTTACAGCAACACCTGCAGAGTCATATCCTCTATATTCTAATTTTGAAAGCCCATCGACTAAAACGTCTGTCGCTTGTCTATTACCTAAGTATCCTACTATTCCACACATAATTTGTGTCCTCCTAAAAAATATTTAATTTATATATTTTTAAGATTTCGGGTCAATCCACATGGGTTTCTTTTTGTGTAGTGAAATTGCTTTCACCCTTTGTAGAAATCCTTCGATGGTGGCACACCGCAGAGCATCCGCCGATATTTCGATTAACTCTGACCTCGTCAACTTAAAAAATTAAGTTCTGGCGCTTGATAAACACTAGTTTTATTCTAGTATTTACAATTAACTTAAGATATATTCGGGCATAAAACCACGCTATATGTGATTTTATACCCTTAATTTATTTACTTTTAAATTAGTTCTTAAGATAATTTTGCTTTTATAAGATCTGCTAGCTCTTGTGCTAACTCTCTTATTTGACCTTCATCTTTACCCTCTAACATAACTCTAACTAATGGTTGTGTTCCAGATGGTCTTATTAAAACCCTACCTGTTCCAGCCATAAGTTTTTCAAGTTTTTCTATTTCAGTTCTAATTTCGTCATTTTCCATAAATTTATTTTTAACTTCATTTCTAACATCCACATTTATTAAAACTTGTGGGTATGTTGTCATTAAAGCCGATTGTTCTGATAAAGTTTTGCCATCTTCTTTTACTATTTTAGAAACGATTAATGAACTTAAAGTTCCATCTCCAGTAGTATTATAATCTAGGAAAATCATATGTCCTGATTGTTCTCCACCTAGATTGTGGCCACTCTTTTTCATTTCTTCTATTACATATCTGTCTCCAACATCTGTAATAGCTAAATCTATTCCATATTCTTTAGCTGCTGCGTGAAGACCTATATTACTCATTGTAGTTACAACTAATGTATCATTAGCTAATTTATTTTGTTTTTTAAGATATACAGCACCTAATATCATTATATGGTCGCCGTCTACCTCGTGACCCTTTTCGTCAACTGCGATTAATCTATCAGCATCACCATCATATGCAAGACCTAAATCAGCATTATGTTCTACAACTGCTTTTTGAAGTCCTTCTGGATGTGTTGAACCGCATTTGTGATTTATGTTTTCGCCATCAGGAGTAACATTCATAGCTATTACTTCTGCTCCTAATTCTCTGAAAACTTCTGGTGCAACTTTATAAGCTGCTCCATTTGCACAATCTAAAACTACTTTTAATCCTGTTAAGTCAGTATCTACTATAGATTTTAAATAATCTACATAGTCTTGAGCTGCTGTGTGTTTATGAATTCTAACACCAACCTCATTCCCTATAGGATTATAAGCTATTTTTTCCATATTATCAATATATTCTTCTATCTTTAACTCGATTTCATCATCTAGTTTAAATCCATCTTTATTGAAGAATTTAATACCGTTGTCTTCCATTGGGTTATGTGATGCAGATATTACAACTCCACACTCAGCACCATATTTTCTAGTTAGGTATGCAACACCTGGTGTAGGTATTACACCAACAGTAATTACGTCACAACCAACAGACATTAAACCAGCAATTAAAGCTGCTTCTAACATATCTCCTGATTGTCTTGTATCTCTACCAACTACTACCTTTACTTTATATTCGTTATTAGCAAGAACATATCCTCCTGCTCTACCTAATTTATATGCTAAGTCACAAGTAAGCTCTTTATTAGCTACACCTCTTACTCCGTCAGTTCCAAAATATTTTCTCATAAAAAGTCTCCTTCCAAAATGAAAACCTTAATAATTATTATATCAGTAAATGTCAAAAAAATTTCTTACAAGTTTATAACATTTATTTCCAAGTTATCATGTATATTTTCAATGTATTTTAAAATCTTAATTATTTACAGCATTGTTAAATAATGAATTTGCCGTCCTAAAATTTGTCATAAACTCATTTTAATACTTAAATACAAAAAAGACAATAGCTATTTTAGCTATTGCCTTCTCTGTATTTATCTGGTATTTAAATAATTATTATTTATAATAAAATAAGCTATTTTTATTGATATTATCAATTATCTCAGAGTATATTTATTTTGACATTACATAACTAGGTTCAATCGATATACTTTTTACATTAACCCCGCTATGATTAATATTGTACTGGCTGCCAGAATTAAATCCGCCCGATAAATCAAGATATAATTTTAAATCTGATTTAGATATCTTTTCTGCTTCTCTATCGTATTCTACAGTTACTTTTATCGTCTCTGGCAAATCAAAATCCTCAAGTGTTTTGTTATCTGCATTATTTTCTAAAGTCAATTCAGAACCGGAGTATGTGAATACGCTGCTAGTTGCTTCATTAGTACTTGCAGATTTTATAGTAATACTTGTTCTATCAGAACTAATTCCACTTGGTATCTTCAAATCTATAACTTTATTATTTGATGTAAGTTCATCAACATTAATTGGTTCTGTATCAATTGAATCTATTGACTTTAAATCTTCACTTTTTCCCTTTATTTGTATTGTACTTGGTGTTATTGTAAAATCTTCTCCTTCAACTAATTTAGAACTATTTCCTCTAAAAACAACATTTATTTTAACTTCTTTTTGTTGTAGATATGATACTTCTGCACTTACTTTATCAAACGCTAAAGTAACATGATTTACTTCTTTTCTATCAGCATCTAATGCTTTTAATTCTAGCTGTGTAGATTGTGTCTTAGATAATTTCTTATCTGCATTAAATACAGCTTGTACATATTTTATAGACTCTACTCTACTTCTCGGTCCTGATACCATTACATTTTTCTCACTTAATGTAATGGTATCGACATCATCTTTATATTGTCCTGTTATTTCAACATTAATTTTTTGCTCTTTTTCTATACTTTTTTCTAAGTTTATAACGATAGTATCTGACTTAAAGTCCGTAGATACTTTATCGCTTGCGCTAGCTCTCAAATAAAGCTGATTTTGCCCCTCTATAGGATTATTAACAGTCCCATATACATTTATATTATTAGCCGTTATCTTTTGTAAATCTGATAGGTTTCCTTTAACATACACAGATGCGACTAATTCTTCATCTGGATCTACAACTAACCCTAAATCGTTTATTTCATGGATATTTGTTATAGTGATAGGTATTTCTTCAAATAGCTTTGTATCCTCTGGGTCTACAACAGCCATAACATACATCCAAAGAACTATCGCACTTAATAAAGATATTATCTTTATCTTGGTATTCTTATTTAATATTTCTATCATTTGAATATACCACCTTTAAATAAACTTTTCTCAGTTGCACTCTTTCTCAAATTATTTTTTAATATATTAGCCATTCTTTCCTTAGCAATATTTCTATATAATTTTCCAGACTTCGCAATTGAAACTTCCCCTGTCTCTTCAGAAACAATTAATGTTAAACAATCAGAAACTTCACTTATTCCAACACCTGCTCTATGTCTTGTCCCTAAATCCTTTGTTAAATCCTTACTTTGACTTAAAGGTAAAAAACATGCCGCTGCCTTTATCTTAAAATCTCTAATAACCACTGCCCCATCATGCAATGGAGTATTTGGTATAAATATATTTATTAATAATTGACGTGATACATCACCATCGATAGTAGTCCCTGTATTTATTATATCTGATATTTTAGTTTCCCTTTCCATTATTATAAGAGCCCCTATTTTCTGTCTAGAAAGCGAATATAATGTTTCAACAATTTCTTCTATCATTTTATTAAGTTGTGCATCATCTTCATTTTTATTTCCCTTTTCAAAGAGCTTAAAATTAGCTCTACCTATGTACTCAAATCCTGCTCTAAGCTCTGGTTGGAATATAATACATACCGCTATAACCCCAACCTCAATAGCATTTACTAAAATCCAATAAAGAGTATGTAATTTAAATAAATCACTTATCTGTGTAGCCAATAATAATATTACAATTCCTTTAAAAACCTGTTCCGCTCTAGTATCCTTTATAAACATAAATACCTTATAGAAGATATAAGCTACTATTGATATATCTACAACATCATATATACTCATCCTTAGTATAATATTCATAAAATCATTAAAAAAATTATTTAAATCGGACATTATATCATCCTCCTATTTAATTAGTTTACATATATATTAACCTTTTATTTATATCTTAAAATATATCTTTTTATTTATATTTTTCGTGTATTTTAAATATATTATTTCTTTAAAAACTATAATTATTACTATATTTCATATACTTATAACAATCTACTTGTATTATACTATAATAATCTAACTATGTACAAACTATACACTATTTTGTAATGAAATCTTCACATTAAATATTTTTAAATGATAGATTGTCAATATAAGTGCAACATTTTATGTTTATGTTGCAGCGAAGACCTC
>USRS01000001.1 GCA_900557165.1 uncultured Clostridium sp. | reverse complement strand
ACGATATATTTTTTTTACTTTTATTATTTTTTTTAAAGATGAAGCACTATCTCCCACTGGCACTAAAGCATTTTCACCATATACATTCCTTAAAACAAATTCTTTTTTTATTTTCATAATTGCATCCCCCTAAAAACAACTCTTTTTCAAGTAGTTACTTTGTTAAAAATATATTTATATTCTTTAAATGGTATATGATTTTCATGGCAATGTCAACATAATTATGAAAACATTTCCCTACAACAAAAAATGGAATAATCAACTTATTCCATTTCCCCTCATATATGTTATTTTGTTTTATTTTTATATTATGTCTGCTGCCTCTAATTGTTTTAAGAAATCATCTAAATCCTTTCTTGCATCCTTTTTATTGACCATATATGTGCTAGTTATTAGAGACAAAATCTCCTCTTCATTTTCACAATTCTTTAAATTTTTCCAAACTAAAGCTTCCACTTCATTTAAACTAATTAGTCCATTGTATCCTTTTTCTGATGTGTTTTTGGGCATAAGGATATACTCTCCAGCAATTTTACGCAGATTGAAATTTTTTTTAATTTCCATAATTCCTCCCCCTTGTAAACCATATTTTTCCACCATTTTAGTATATGTGTTTTAGTTAGAAAAAATACTCATCAATTAAATTTTACTTTAGCTTGACTTTAAAGTCAACAAGTACAATGTGAATTTTATGTGCATTTATTTTCATAATTAAAGCATTCCACTGAAATAATTTCTTTTATTTTGTTGAAAATTGTTCTATTTTTATAATTTCGCTATTTTTATTTGAAAAATGTAATGTATCTGCTGTAACACTTTTTTCACCTTTTACATTTTCAAATTTAGCACGATAAGTAATACCACCTAAATAGCAATTCCCATCTGTAACAATTTTATAATATACATAAACAGTATTTAGATTTTTATTCGTTAAATTTTTCACTGTTATATTCTTATCTTTAGTAGTTACTTCTATTTTATCTTCCATCAATGATGTAGAATCTTCTGTATTTACATTAGAACTTATATATACATATTTATCTTCACCATTAAAATTAACTTCTCCCGTAGATTCCATAACTAAAGCAGATGATCCTGCTTTTAAATTAGTAAATATAAATTTAATACTCTTTGAAGTTCCTATTTTTCTTAATTTAATTTCACCAGAAGATATAGTCTTATCTGAAGTGTTTTTTACAACTATTGCCAAAACATTATCTTTTTTATCATCACTACCATCTTCTACAAATTTCCCCTCGTATTGACCTATACTTAAAATATCTAAATTTTTATTTGGTATACTATAAGGTAAAGTCATATTAGCAACTAAACCCTCTTCATTGCTCTTAGCTGGTGTATATCCTTCTATTTTATTTATATCTAGCTTATCCACATCAAGATATAATTTACTTTCTTCTTTATCTTCCTCTTTTACAATTGTTCCCTCTGTTTTGTTTTTTTGAGCTTGTGCTGCTTCATCTTTTTCTACATAATACCCTATAACGCCTAATCCTATTAAACTTATTAAGATAGTAGATATTATGATTAAAAATATCTTCTTCAAAATAACCTCTCCTCATTTCCCATTTTTCATATAACAGTTTTATTTTATCTTATAACAATTTTTTTTTCAATTCTAAAAGTCATACATAATCAAGACAGTAATTTATATTTTTCCTTGACAAAATTCGACTTTCCTTATAAAATTAATTTTGGATAAAAAATAAATATTCCTTATCAAGAGAGGTGGAGGGACTGGCCCTATGAAACCCAGCAACCGGTCATTGTGACAAAGGTGCTAATTCCTACAGATATATTCTGGAAGATAAGATTACGTATATAATCTCTTTCCGGAAGGAAGGAGTTTTTTTTATGCCAAAAATAAATTATCTCTTATATATGATTTGATGAGGTATTTTTGGGATAATAGTTAATAAGAAATAAAAAATAGAAAATTTTTAAGAAAGGCGAAAAAAATGATAAAAATAGATACTAAAACAATAGTAACAATAGGTGTGGCTGCAGCACTTTACGGTGCTTTAGGTTTTGTGGGAATTCCTGTAGGTCCTAACACTCAACTAAAACCTGCCATTGCTCTACTAGCTATATTTTCTGCTTTATTTGGCCCTCTAGTTGGATTTTCCATGGGATTTATTGGCCATATGTTAACAGATATGATAGCTGGATGGGGAATCTGGTGGGGCTGGGTAGCTAGTTCTGGTATAATGGGACTATTTATGGGTCTTGTTTTTAAATGTAAAAAATTCAGTGTAAAAGACGGATTATGTAGCAAATTCCATGTCTCATACTTAGTAATTACAGGTATGATTGGTATAGTACTTGCTTTCATATTTGCAGCTGGATTTGATGTTGTTGTAATGGGTGAACCATTAGACAAAATGAAAGTACAAGCAGTCCTTGCCATATTTACAAATGCCGTAGTATTTTTAGGTATAGGTGTTCCAACTATACTAGGATTTGTAAGAGCTAACAAAAAAAATAGCAACCTTAAAATAGAGGACTAATTGAGAAATTGGAAGGAGAAAAATATGATAAGTTTTAAAAACTTTAGTTTTAAATACAATAATGTAGTTGATAAAACTTTAAAAAATATAGATTTAACTATTAATAAAGGTGAAAAAGTCTTAATAGTTGGACCAAGTGGTTCTGGTAAGTCTACCCTTTCTCATTGTATAAATGGATTAATTCCCTTTTCTTATAGAGGAGAATTTGAGGGTGAACTAAAAATAGACGATATAATACCTTACAAAGAAAGTTTATCAGAAGTAAGTAAAAAAGTAGGAACTATACTTCAAGACCAAGACTCTCAATTTATAGGACTTTCTGTTGGTGAAGACGTGGCATTTAGCTTTGAAAATAATGCTATACCTCTAGCTGAGATGAAAGTTAAAGTTATAAATTCTCTTGAACTTGTTAATATGGTTGATTTTATAAATCATAGTCCTTATGAATTATCAGGAGGACAAAAACAAAGAGTATCCTTAGCTGGTGTTCTTGGAAGTGATGCTGAAATACTTCTTTTCGATGAACCACTGGCAAACTTAGACCCGGCTTCTGGTAGCGAAATCATGCAATTAATAAACGATATTCACGAAAAAACTAATAAAACAATTATTATAGTAGAACATAGAATTGAAGATGTATTAGAGCAGCCTTTTGATAAAGTTGTAATCATAGATAAAGGTGTTGTAAAAGGAGTGGGAACTCCAAATGAAATCTTAAAATCAGATTTACTTACAAATAGCGGTCTTAGAGAACCTTTATATGTGGAAGCTATGAAATTAGCTGGTTGTGATGTATCATCTGAAGACAACTTAAGAGATATAAATAGTATAAATGAAGAAAACAAAGAAATACTAAAATCTTGGTTTAAAAATGAAACTTCATCTAAGACTATTAATAAGGAAGAAAAAATCTTAGAAATTAAAAATTTAACTTTCTCTCATGATGGAGTTAAAAATACACTTGATGATGTTTCTTTTTATTTAAACAAAGGTGAAATCCTTGCAGTCCTTGGAAACAACGGTGCTGGAAAATCTACTTTATGTAGATCTATTACAGGAATTTTAAAACCTAAGTCTGGAAGCATCTTCTTAAACAATGAATGTATTGACTCATGGTCAATTAAGAAAAAAGGTTCTGCCATAGGATATGTAATGCAAAATCCAAATCAAATGATATCTCAACATATGATTAAGGATGAAATTGCCTTAGGTTTAAAATGTAGAAACTTTGATAAAAAATATATAGATGAAAAAGTAGAAGAAGTACTTAAAATATGTGGATTATATCCTTATAGAAATTGGCCAGTGCAAGCATTAAGCTATGGTCAAAAGAAAAGGGTAACTATTGCCTCTATTTTAGCCATAAACCCTGATGTAATAATTTTAGACGAGCCAACAGCAGGTCAAGATTATAAACATTACACTGAATTTATGGAATTTATAAAAGAATTATCTAACAAAGGTATTTCTATAATAATGGTTACTCATGATATGCAATTAACTTTAGAATACTGTGATAGAGCTGTTGTTTTATCTGGTGGTAAAAAAATTGCCGACGATAAGCCATCCAATATTTTAACTAACAAAGAAATTATAAAAAAAGCAAACTTAAAAGAAACGTCTTTATCAACTTTAGCTAAAACAATAGATATAGCTAATACAAATGATTTTGTACAATTCTTTATAGATTTAGAAAGATAGGTGAAAAAAATGAGTAGAGCCCAAACTCTTTATATTGATGGTGACTCTATTTTCCATAAATTAAGCGGTGTAAGTAAAATATTGCTTTTCATAGTTTGGACAATGATAACAGTAATGTTTTTAGATATAAGAATATTTGCAGCTATGGCAGTTATTGGTGCCATCATGCTTTATTTTTCCCAAATACCATGGAAAACAATTAAACCTCTTTTATGGATTATGATAGCGTTCAATTTAATAAATATTATTTTTATACTGCTAATAACTCCACAATACGGAAGTGAGTTAGTTGGTACTAGCACTAATTTAATAAATATTGGTTATGCATATATAAGTAAAGAAACTTTATTTTATGTACTTACAATTTCACTAAAATATGCAGTGCTTATGCCTATAACTGTAATATTTATTTTTACAACTCACCCAAGTGAATTTGCCAGCAGTTTAAATAAAATAGGTATTCCTTATAAAATTGCCTATGCTGTAAATATAGCTTTTAGATATATTCCTGATGTGCAACGTGAATACAAAGATATACTAAATGCTCAACAATCAAGGGGACTTGCCTTTAAAAAAGGTGAAGGTTCTGTTGTAGAAATTCTAAAAAATTATACTACTATTTTTGTTCCTTTAGTTTCTTCTTCTATTAAAAGGATTGAGACTGTTTCCAATGCCATGGAGCTGAGATCTTTTGGTAAGAAGAGAAAAAGAACTTGGTATAGTTATAAAAAATTAACAGCTGCTGATTTTATTTTTATAGCAGTGTGTATAGTGCTGTTAGTTGGTGCTGTTTATTTAAAAAACAATGTAATAACTGGATTTTACTATCCACTATAAAAAAATCCCAGGTTTAAGTTAACCTGGGATTTTTGATATTTATATGAAAATAAAATTATCTTTCTATTTTATCTGATTTAGTTTTTAAAAACTCTATAAAATCATCTCTAAGCTCTGGTCTTTTTAGAGCAAAGTCCACAGTTGCTTCTAAGAATCCTAATTTATCACCAACATCATATCTTCTTCCTTCAAAGTTGTATGCATAAATAGCTTCTTTTGTAGCTAGTGTTTGAAGGGCATCAGTAAGTTGGATTTCTCCACCTTTTCCTGGTGCTTGATTTTCTAGTATATTGAAAATTTCTGGTGTTATTATATATCTTCCTAATATTGCTATGTTTGATGGAGCTTCTTCTACTGCTGGTTTTTCCACCATGTCTTTTACTTTGTAAACTCTATCTTCTATATGTTTAACATCAAGTATTCCGTATTTGTCCACATTTTCTCTAGCAACTTCTTGAACACCAAGAACAGTCGTCTTGTATTCATCGTAAGCATCTATCATTTGTTTTAAACATGGAGTAGAAGCATCTACTATGTCATCTCCAAGTAGTACTGCAAAAGGCTCATCTCCTATGAAGCTTTTTGCACAGTGGATAGCATGTCCAAGACCTTTTGGTTCTTTTTGTCTTATGTAGTGGATATTTACCATGTTTGATATGTCTTGTACCATCTCTAACATGGCTGTTTTTCCTTTTTGCTCAAGTTCTAATTCAAGCTCTACTGATCTATCGAAGTGATCTTCTATAGATTTTTTATTTCTTCCTGTTACTATTAGTATCTCTTCTATACCTGATTCTATAGCTTCTTCTATTATATATTGTAGTGTTGGTTTATCAACTATTGGTAACATTTCTTTTGCTTGTGCTTTTGTTGCAGGTAAAAACCTAGTCCCAAGACCTGCTGCTGGTATTATTGCTTTTTTTACACTTTTGCTCATTTTCTTCCCCCAGTGTTAATTTATTTCTATTTTTATATTATAATATTTACTATACTAACTCTAATTCTTCTACTCTATATCCATTAGGATTATTACTTTGCCATCTCCATGCATCTTGGCACATTTCTTCAATCCCAAACTTAGCTTCCCATCCAAGCTCTTCATTAGCCTTTTTAGGATTAGCATAACACATAGCAACATCTCCTGGTCTTCTGTCTACTATTTTATAAGCAACTTCTCTACCACTTGCTTTACTAAAGGCATTTACCATATCAAGAACACTATAACCATTTCCTGTACCTAGGTTATAAGTAACAAGACCTGGTAGACTTTCTAATTTATCTAATGCTTTTAAATGTCCATTTGCTAAGTCTACAACATGTATGTAATCCCTAACTCCAGTTCCATCATGAGTATTGTAATCATCACCAAATACACTAAGTTGCTCCAGCTTTCCAACAGCCACTTGAGAAACATAAGGCATTAAGTTGTTTGGTATATCATTAGGGTCCTCTCCTATTAATCCACTTTCATGAGCTCCCACTGGATTGAAGTATCTAAGAATTGCCACATTTAACTCTTTATCAGCTTTACACATATCTCTTAGCATATCTTCTATCATTAATTTAGTTGCTCCATAAGGATTTGTTGTACTAAGTGGAAAATCCTCAGTGATTGGGCAAGTATGTGGATCTCCATATACTGTTGCCGATGAAGAAAATACAAATTTTTTCACATTGTATTTTTTCATTAAAGTTAAAACTGTTAATGTATTTCCTAAATTATTTCTATAATACTCTAAAGGTTTTGCCACAGACTCTCCTACAGCCTTATATGCAGCAAAATGTATTACTGAATCTATATTATTTTCTTTGAATACTATTTCTAATGCTTTTTCATCAGTAGTATCTAATTCATAAAATTTAAAATCTCTCTTTGTTATTTCTCTTATTCTATCAAGAACTATAGGACAGCTATTTGAAAAGTTATCGACTATAACTACGTCTTTACCTTCATTTAATAACTCCACTACTGTGTGGCTTCCTATATATCCTGCTCCTCCAGTTACTAATACCTTCATCTTTTCTCCCCCCAAAACTATACTTTTTTGCTCTATTTCTTACAGTATTTACTCGTATATTTAAATATTATACATATGATTTTATAAGTTCCAATTTACCAAATATTTTATATCGAGTATTGTGTTCTATATAAACAGTATCTTCTTTATTTAATTTAATATTTTCATATCCATCACTTATATAACCGTCTCCATTTATAACAGTATAAACATAAAAATCTTTTTTAACTTTATCATTATATAAATCATTTACTATAACTTTTTCTATTGTAAAATAAGGTGTCTCTAATTTACTAAAGTTAGATATTTTTCCACATTTATTTTTCTTTTCATAATCTATAACTTCTAAGGCTTTATCTATGTGCATTTCTCTATCTCTTCCCCAGTCATAGATTCTATAAGTTATATCACTATTTTGTTGTATTTCAAGTAACTTAATACCACCATTTATTGCATGTACTGTTCCTGCTGGTATATAAATTACATCTCCAGATTTGACACTTATACTTTCTAAATTTAATTCTAAGAGATCTTTTTTTATCACTTCAAAAAAAGATTGCTTATTATGTCCATCTTTTATACCACAAATTAAAGTTGCATTTTCATCTGCTTCAAGTATATACCAGCATTCTGTTTTTCCATTTTCATTTTCATTTTCTTTAGAATACTTATTATCTGGATGTACTTGAACAGATAATGCACTATTAGCTTTTATTATCTTCTTAATTATTGGCAATTCTTTGCCTATGTACTTACTAAAATCTATATCAATATTTTCTATTCTTGATTTCCCATTTTTATGTGTTGATAATAACCATTGTTCATATCCCCATATTTTTTTACTATAAAAAGGTTCTAGTTTTAATATCTTACTTTTCATATATTTCTCCATATTATATAAAATAGTTAAAAATTATATTTATTATAAAATTTATATTGTTTTTATAGCTCTTTCTATGTATCTTTCTATATTATTTATAATATTCTCTGCTTGCTCTACAGTATTACCCTTACACCCAATATAAAATTTAATTTTAGGCTCTGTTCCTGATGGTCTTATTGCAATCCATGATTCATCTTCTAAAATAAATTTTAGTACATCTGATTTAGGTAAACCATCTATATTATTTAAATAATCTTTAAGTTCTTTTACTTTTACATCTGTAATTTCTTTTATATTACATTCTCTAAAATAACTCATTATATTTTTTATTTTATTTAGTCCATCTCTACCTTTTAATGTTATAGATTTTAAACTTTCTTTATAGTAACCATGCTTTTCATATATTTCTAAAAGTCCTTCATACAAACTCATCCCTTTAGAATAGTAATATGTAGCCATTTCAGATATTAATAATGATGATACTACCCCATCTTTATCTCTAGCATGAGTTCCTATAAGATAACCATAACTTTCTTCATATCCCATTATAAATGTATGATTATTAGTCTTTTCAAATTCTGATATTTTCTCACCTATAAATTTAAATCCTGTTAGAGTATCTAAACAATTTACGCCATAACTTCGTGCTATTTCTGCTCCAAGCTGAGATGTAACTATTGTTTTAATTATTGTTGGATTTTTAAATAAATTTATTGAGTTTATATTATTTGTTATAATATAGTTTACAAGTAAAGCTCCTATTTGATTTCCATTTAAAGCAATATACTCATTTTGTTTATTCTTTACTATAACTCCAACTCTATCACAATCTGGATCTGTACCAATTATTATATTAGCGTTTTCTTTTCTAGCTATTTCTGTTGCAATATTAAATGCTTCTATCTCTTCTGGATTTGGAGACTTGACTGTTGAAAAATTAAAATCTGGCATTTCTTGTTCTTTCACTACAGTAACATTTGTAAATCCTACTTCTTTTAGAACTCTTCTTACAGGAATATTTCCTGTTCCATGTAGAGGAGTATATACTATTTTTATTTTACTTCCATATTCATCTATTATATCTTGTCTTATTATTTGACTCTTTACCGAGTTTATAAAAGCATTATCACATTTTTCATCCAGTATATTTATAAACCCTAATGATATTGATTCCTCATATGATATAGTTGGTATTTTACTATAATCTTCTATTAAATTAACTTCTTTTATTATTTCTTTGGCAATATTAGGACAAATTTGTCCACCATCACTCCAGTATACCTTATAACCATTATATTCTTTAGGATTATGACTTGCAGTTATTACAATACCTGCTATACAATTTAAATATCTTATTGCAAATGATAACTGAGGTGTTGATTTTAAACTATCAAATATATATGATTTGATGCCACAAGCAGCTAAAGTTTTTGCTGCTTCTTCACAAAATTCTTTAGACATATATCTACTGTCATATGCTATTACAACGCCTCTATCTGTTCCTTGTTCTTTATTATTTTTTATTATATAGTTAGCTAACCCTAGTGTAGCTCTTCTTATTGTATATATATTTATTCTATTTGATCCTGCACCTATTATTCCTCTAAGTCCACCAGTTCCAAAATCTAAATTTTTATAAAATCTATCTTCAATTTCTTTTTTATCATGCTCTATATTTAATAATTCTTCTCTTGTTTTTCTGTCGAAGTAATCACTATTTATCCACTTTTTATATTCATTTATATAGTTCAATTTTATCCTCCTTATCAAATTGTCATATTTGAAAATGTATTTCATTATATATCAAAATTAAAACTTATATTTTTATTGCATTTTCTATGTATCCTTCTGTTGCATTTTCTCTAGGTATTATTTTTGCTGGATTTCCTATAACAATAGAATTACTCGGTATATCAAAGTTAACATATGATAATGGTGCTATTAATACATTATTACCGATATTAATCTTTCCTACAATCACAGCATTTGCTCCTATCCAAACATTATCTCCTATAGTAGGACATCCGGCATTTTCACCTCTGTTAGTTTTTCCTATTGTTACACCTTGTGCAATACTCACATTATTACCTATTATAGAACCTTGATTAATTATGATATTTCCAAAATGAGCTAAATAAAATCCCCTACCAATAGTTGTCTCGAAAGGTATTTGAAAACTATATTTATAAAATAATTTTCTATGTCTTAATTTATACCAGATATATTTTATTTTATTTTTATTTTTATAATATTTTGCTAATCTTAAATTTCTTGTAAAAGCTATATTAGGATATGTGTATGCATATCTTAAATATGTTTTTTTATTAGTTTCTTCTCCATAATATCTATAAAAATCTTCTAATATATATTGCTTTATTATATTTTTTCTCATTATTTCTCCCTAATTACTTTTAGCACTAGTCAATTTGATAACATTAATTTCAGGTGTGTTAAATATTCTAAATTGGAATAATTTAAAATAAAAGTTTGATCCTAAACCTTTGCTAGTATATTGTTTAAACAATCCATAGTCTTTAAGTCCACTAACTTCATCTTGTTGTGGAAATATTTTTCCTCCATTTATATGTGGTATAAATAAAGCCCCATAAAATGGTATTCTTATCTGTCCACCATGATAATGTCCACTTAGTATTAAATCATATTCTTCTTTATTATAATCATCCAAGGTCATAGGATAATGAAATAACCCTATCCTTACATTATTGTTATTATATATTTTTACTGGATCAAATTTAGCAATTTCTATACACTCGTTATTACGTTTTAACTTATAAGCATCTTCTAAAATTTTACATCCATTACTTTCTATTTCATCATTAAAAATATCTAAATCTGTATTTCCTGGTACATAAAAGATATTTTCTTTATTTTTTATGTTTTTTAATAAATTTATAAATGGATCTATATTATCACTATGTACATCTTTCATATCCCCTGTTATTGCTATAATATCATAATCAATGCTATTGATTTTTTCACTAAGGTGTTTTTGTAATTTTCCAAATGATTTTCCATGCAAATCTGAAATTTGAAGAATTTTAAATCCTTCAAATTCAGATGGTAAGTTGTTTATTACGACTTCTTCTTGTACAATATTAATTCTATTGTTGTCTATATATGTATATGTTATTATAAAAACCAAAGCTAAAAACAAAATTATACTAAACACATTTTTTTGTGATTTTTTCATTAACTCCTCCCCCATTTATATATAACAATAGTCTAAAATAAATTGGATTTAGTTGCTAAATTTATTAATATTGATTTAAACTTCTGCTTATTTTTAGCTTCCTTACCTAATTTGTATAAATAACCTATATTTTTATTTAATATTGCATCTAAATATTGTTTATCAAAATATTCTATAGATCCCTTATCCTTTGATGCTTCTATTATACTTGGATTATTTACATAACTTTCTATTAATGATTTTATTTCTTTTTCCATTAAATCACTATTATTTACATTATATAAGCTAGTTTTTAATGAATTAAGCAACATAATGCTTATACCTTTATAACTCTCTTCTTTTGTATCCATATAATACTGCTCTATAACCTCTTTTTGAATTTCATATCCATTAACAATGTCATAAAAATGATATGGCATATATTTACTTGTAAATCCACCTGTTCTATAATAATAAAGTGGTTCACTTATCACTTTTACCTTTTTAGCTTTTAAAAACATTTCTAGATTATAATAAAGATCATCCCCTAAAAACTTTATTCTATCTAAGTATTTCCCACTATTTAATAGTAGCTCTTTCTTATATAGCTTCGAGTGAATAGATGCTGGAAATGGATGACCATGTAAATAAGCTTCTGCTAATTTATCCTTTATATCATCGCCTTCATATATCATATTTTTTGAAAAATAATGACTATTATTAGATTGTTTTATTATAGCTCTATCACCTATTACTTTATAGGTATTGCATACTACGATATCTAAATCCATTTCTTTTACATCTTTATAAAGTTTTTCTATGGCATCTAAAGATATATAATCATCAGCATCTACAAAAGTTATATAATTACCTATAGACTTTTTTATACCTAAATTTCTAGTTGCTATAGAACCTTCATTTTCTTTATCAATAACTTTTACTCTACTATCCCTCAATTCATATTTTCGACATATCTTAATACTATTGTCAGTAGACCCATCATTTACTAATATCAATTCAAAATCTTTAAATGTTTGATTTAATATTGATTTTATACATTTATCTAATTTTTTACCTGCATTATATATAGGCACAACTACGCTTACTTCTACCATAAATGTACTCCTATCTGTCATATTGAGAAATATCAAATTGATTTATCATATTTCTTAAATATTGAACTTTTTCTTTATAATTTTCTTTTGTTATAAGATTTTTATCTTCACTTATATTTCTTATTATCTCATCACAAATTTCTGAACTGTAATGTATAGTGTCTTTGTAATTATCCAAGTTCAAAACTATATCATCTAGATTTTGAAAATCATACAATTTTACATTATCATAATTTAACATTTCTTTTATGGCATATTCTTTAAATTCAAGCATAATATCTGTAGAATATTCCTTTTCAGCCTCCCAAAGTAATATTGATATTGGAGGGAAAAATACATAAAAATCTCTTTGAGGATTTTCTTCAAACAATGAAAGTATTTTTACATGTAAATTTTCTTTCATTCTTTTTAAGGATATTTCTTTTTCTTCTTGAGTTGGAATCTTTCTTTCTTTATTGCTTTCAATTTTCATATCATAATAATTAAGAGCACTTTCTTTTTCAAATCTTTCTGTTGCATATCCTGCTGTATGTATAGCATCTATATCAAAAGACTCTTGCTGTATACCTAATATCTTCTTTGCCATAACATAAGCTGTACTTGTATAAGTTTTTGTATTGAATAAATACTTAATATCATTTAACTTGTTATCATCGTGAAGATATTCAGGTCTTTCAAATGATGTATCAGTAGTATTTGAATCAAAAAATAATAAATCAAATGCAAATAAGAATGTTTTTGCATCTCTATATTTAATAGCTTCATTAACCAAATAATTTAAGTCATTTGGTCTTGCACCACCCCAAGATAATTTTGCAGGATTTATACCCATAGTATCTCTCGCCACCTGTGGGTCAAATAAGTGAACCATAGATGATCCTACTATAGCACTATCATAATCAGCATTTTTTAATATTCCTGCATTACAGTATTGTTGATCAAATTTGTAATTATTAGTTTCAGGTAATCTATAATACATAAAAGGATCTACTTTATAAATTATTATACCTATAATTAACATCATACTAATAAGTGATATAAACGTTTTTATTATCCACTTTTTAGCCGTATTTTCTCTTTCCTTTGCTTTAACTTGTACATATGTTGTATCCAATGTATATCCTCCTTAGAAATTGAAATATATAAATGGACTTATTCTTGGCATGAAACTTATTCCAACCACCATTAATATAACTACATATACTGTATTTATTGTTGTATAATCAAAAGTTTCTGCTAATTCATAAGTATTTTTAAAACTTAAAGTTACAACTAATGATATAACTAATAATATATAAACTAGCCCAATTATTATTATACTTCCGTTTGTAATTATTCCTGCCATGTTAAGCACACCTCCTGATGGAACGCTAAACATTGCTGTAAGTATTTCAAAAGCTCTTTCAAAAGTAGTGGCTCTAAAGAATACCCATGCACAATTTACAAACATAAATGTTAAAATCCAACTTACATATTTGTTAATCTTCCAATTATTATCTCTAAACAATCTATCTATCACAGAAGCTATACCATGTAAAAGTCCCCAAAATACAAATGTCCATGCAGCTCCATGCCATAAACCACTTACTAAAAAAGTTAATAATAAATTTATATATGTTTTAACTCTTCCCTTTCTATTTCCTCCTAGTGGTTTATATACATATGTAGATAAAGCTCTACCTAAAGTTATATGCCATCTTCTCCAAAACTCTGATATACTAGTTGCTTTATATGGTGATAAGAAGTTTGCCGGTAAATCAATATTAAATATTTTTCCTATACCAACTGCCATATCACTATATCCACTAAAGTCAAAATATATTTGTATTGTATATGATAGTGATATAAACCACGCTTGATAAAATGTTAAGCTAGATATACTATCAAATCCATTTGTTGCCCATATAGCAAAACTATCTGCTATAACTAATTTTTTGAAAAATCCCATACTAAACATAAATATGCCAGAAGCTATATTGTCCCAATTTAATTTTTGCTTTTCTTTATCATCAAACTGTGGCATTATTTCGCTATGAAGTACTATAGGTCCTGCTATTAATTGTGGGAAAAATGTTACAAATAAAGAAAAGTTAAGTAAACTATAATCTTTAGTTTCTCCTTTATATACATCTATTAAGTAAGATAACTGTTGGAATGAGAAAAAACTTATTCCAAGCGGTAATAATAAATGTTTTAATGTCCAGTTAGTTTTAAATAGTATATTTACATTTTCAACGAAAAAGTCATAGTATTTAAAATAACATAATAATCCTACATTGAATATTGATCCAATTATAAAATATATTTTTTTATGTTTATCTTCTTTTTTTATACATTTACCTATAACAAAATTAATTAGTATAGATATAATTATTATTGGTAAATACTTTATATTAAACCATCCATAGAAGAAAAGAGATGCTATAACTAGCCAAACTCTAGCCATATTTACTTTTTTAGCATTTAGTATTAAATAATATCCAATAATCGTTATAGGTAAAAAACAAAATAAAAATTCATAAGAACTAAATAACATACTTCCCCCTACAATCTACCTTTATGTTTTCCAAATTTGCTTAAGAAAGCATATTTTAATTTTTGATATACTACATTTACATCTTTAAAATAATGACCATCTACCACGGCAATCCACTCTTTATCTTTTAATTTATGCATGTCTATAGTATGCATTCCATCTTTATTCCAAGAATCTTCTATATTAGAATTTTCGCCTATAATACCAAGTTCTTTTTCTTCATATTCTGTTGTTGTAAGTTTAGTTATTTCATAAGCTCTTATAAGCTTTCCATAATAATCGATTCCATCTTGTGAGTATCTTATTATTTTGTTATCATCTACAACAACTCTGCCTGCTGGTCTCATTGACCTTTGATCGTTTTCAATTAATGGACTTTGTGGATGTTCTATCCATCCATCCATTAAATTATGTGAATAAAACAAACTTAGGCTTCTTTTATTTTCACTTAGTTTATTAGTAAGTATCCACAGTTTATCATCATAAGAAAATAATGAAGAATCAAGAAATTCTCCTTCTATTATATTTTTTATACATTTCCATCCATAAGGGAAGTTTTCTGCTTCATATATTTTTATATAATTTGATTGTCCTGTTTCAGGCATCATATAGATTTTCCCATTATATTCAAAGACATATGGATAAGATAAGTGAAAATCTTCTTCGAGTACAACTTTATCGTATTTCCAATCATAACCATCAGCACTAGTAGCCATTCCAATTACACCTGTTTGTCTCGCTTCATCATATATTTCAAAAAACATATACCATAAATCTTCATATTTTATCATGAATGGGTCTGCAATAAACTGTGCATCACAGTCTGTAACATCTTTATATGTTAATACTGGATTTTTTTTATCTCTTTTATTAGTTATATGAAATGGACCTTTAGCATCATATATACTTATCCCCCATATAGCTAATCTATATTTACTAAATAGTTTTTTTATCAATTTAATTCCTCCAATATATGACTACTCCTTATTTACTAAATATAGTAGTAATTTTACCTTTTAATTTTTCTATAAATGTAGGTTCTTTTATACCTCTTAAATCTTGATGCCCCCCCCATTTGCTTTTATCTCGGCCTATAATTTTTGCTTTAAATGGTAAATCCCATCCTTCTGGGTATATATAGCCAGGATCAAGAAGTTTGTATTCTTTTCCTATAATATATCTGTTAAGCTGTGATTCATCATGCCATAGTGCTATTACATCATTATCTAAATCTATATTTATATTTTTATCTAATTCATTTATAAGTTGTAAAAAGTCTCTACTTTTACCACCATTAAATGCTCCTTGAACATATACGTCTCCTTGTCCATAAGGTATATACGCTAAAGATTTTTCATTTCTATCATATGGATATTCATCAACATCTTTGTCATAAAATGCTGGATGTTTTGCTACTAATAAACCTTCTTCTTTCGGTAATATTTCTTCTCCTACATAATCTACAAATAGCATATTTGCATTTAAGAAAAATATATAATCAAATTCTTTTAGTTTTTCTTCAATTCCTTTAAACATATTAAATCTCATCAATGTGTTATAAGGCCATCCTAATGTTTTTTGATATATCTTATGTACTCTATCACAATTTTCATCATAAATTGATTGTGCATCTGTAAAAACAAAATAGTGCTTTTCACTATTATTTAAAAAATATTTTTCAGATGTTTTATAGAAATCCTCCCAGAATATATCATATTTACCTGTACATATATAAAGTATTGCTATATTCTTCATTTTGCTCATCTTTTATATTCCTCTTCATTATGCTGTATTTTATCATTGCTACCATAACGGCTTGTATTATCAGTGCCATTATTATTCCAAATAATCTAAATTTAATAGCTAGTATATATAGTAATCCCAGATATATGGCATTACATATAGCTACTATAGGTACGTTGTATCTAACCAAATTTAAACAAACAAACAGTAAATGTATCCCTGCAACAGCACTTGTCACCGTAATATATATTACATACAGACTCATTAATACACCATTTTCAAATGTAGCTGGAATAAATAAACCTAGCCATAATTTATAAGATATTATAGTAAATAAGGCTACTACTCCACCTCCACCTACTGTATATATAAATATTTTTTTTACTATTAAAAAAGCTCCTTTTTCATCATCTTTCGCAACTATTTTCGATAATTCTGGAAATAATGATTGAGTAAGAGGACCAGTTACCTGAGTAACTAAAGTTCCAAATTTAGCTATTACATTATATACACCAACTTCTGATACTCCAAGTAACTTATTAATTACAAGTGTTGTTATTTGTCCAGTTGGCATATCTAAAGTAGACACTATATTATTATATATATTAAACATTGTAAATTCTTTATCAAATCCTATTTTTACTTTTAAAAAGTCTGTGCAATTAGTTAATTTTAAGTATTTTATTGCTGACTTTATATACAATGATGAAGATATTATACTCATTATTATCTCAAGTAATATATAATATTTAAATTCAAATTTAGCTACTATACCTACAAGCAACAATACTGTTTTTATTAAAGTCATTTGTATACCTATCTTGGCTCCCACTACGAAATCATTATTTAATCTAATAACTGCATTTATACTACCACTTATATTAAATGGTATTGTTAATAGATATAATTTTATATAAGATACCATTTGTGAATCCCAATTAAAGAAATCACTTACATAATCTATACACATATATCCAACTATAAAAGCTAATATTGCAGTTAATACATCTTGTAAAACAGCCTGTTTTAAATATTTTTTAAATTGAGGCATATCATTTTTTTCTAAAGCATCAGCACCAAATTTTATCATGGCATTGTAGGATTGAAAGTTAAATAATCCATTAAACATCCCTGCATAGTTAGCAGCTATAGCAATTATTCCATTTCCTTCTAGTCCTATTGCTTTAAGCACTAAAAATGTGTTTATAAATCCAATTGCAGATGCTACTGTTTGTCCTGAAAACATAATGATAGTGTTTTTTATTATGTTGTTATTCATAACTTTGCTTTTTATCTTTTCAAACATCTATTTCTCTCCTGATTATAAAATAAACTATGCTATATGTTCTATAAAAGAGTCCATCCTTCACAAAATAGCTCTATCTTATCGGAATCTACATCTTCGCGATTAATCCATTTTTTAGGAGCTATAACAATTTTGTTTTTATTTTCATTTAACCATGCTCCCCACCAGCTAAATGAACTATTTGCAATGATATTATGCTTACAATTACTCATTAATTGCATATCTTTATAACTACCATTGCCACTATTTATATCTATATAAAACACTCGACTATTTATTTGTATATTTTTCTTAACCCAATCCATATCATTTGAAAAAACAAAAAATGTAGGATTTTCAACTTTTTCTTCTATTACCTTTATAGCTTTTTTATAATATGTTGGAGTTGCTATACATCCATACATATTATAATTTTCAGGACTCATGTAATCGCCTCGTCTTATATGGATACTTATGGAATTACTATTTTCAATCTCATTTAAAATTTCTAAATTCTTATTATCAAGTTGATTTTTAAATCGAAAATCTTTTTTGATATCATTTTCAATTCCTTCAAAATATTTGATACTTTGCCAATATCCATTTAAATAAGAATTTTTCAACTTGTATACATCTTTATTAAATACATATTCTTTAGTATCATATACAAATTTTTTGTCTCCAAATAATTTTCTCTTTATCTTAAATAGTGTGCTTATATTATTTTCATCAAATTTTTCTAAATCTTCTTTAGTTGGTTTGTTAGGTTTAATATCAAATATTCTTTCTAATTCATATCCATTATGTTCCTTTTTTGTTTCATAAAAAGATTTAGAATCTAATTTAACAAGTTTTCCCTTCTTTTCTAAACTTTTATACATAGCATACTGAAACATTTGATTCCCTAATCCACCAGTTACTCTAACTATAATCACTTTGATCCACCCTTTATCCTAATTATAATTTTCTAAGAACCAATTATAAGCTAATCTAATACCTTTATCTAAACTAACTTTATGCTTCCATCCAAGACCATGTAGCTTATCAACAGTAGTTAATTTTCTAGGAGTTCCATCTGGCATCTCAGTATTAAATACTAACTCACCATCAAATCCAACAACTTCTTTAACAGTTTCAGCTAACTCTCTAATAGAAACCTCTTCACCAGTACCTATATTTACATGTTGTTCTCCATCATAATTTTCCATTAAAAATACACAGGCATCTGCCATATCATCAACATATAAGAACTCTCTAAGCGGAGTACCCGTTCCCCAAACTTCAACAGCTTCACTATTATTTACTTTAGCTTCGTGGAACTTTCTTATTAAAGCTGGCAATACATGTGAATTTTTTAAGTCAAAGTTATCATTTGGTCCATATAAATTAGTTGGCATACAACTTATAAAGTTATCTCCATATTGTCTTTTGAAAAATTTACACATTTCTAGACCTGCTATCTTAGCTACAGCATATGCTTCATTAGTTTCTTCTAATGCTCCAGTAAGTAAGTATTCCTCTTTTATCGGTTGTGGTGCCATTTTAGGATATATACAGGTGCTTCCTAAGAATAATAATTTCTTAACTTCAAAATCATGTGCAGCTTTTATCACATTATTTTGTATCATTAAATTTTCATATATAAAATCAGCTGGATAAGTATTATTAGCATGTATTCCACCAACTTTAGCAGCAGCTAAAAATACATATTCAGGTTTTTCTTCTTCAAAAAATCTTCTCACAGCTTCTTGATTAGTTAAATCTAACTCTTTATGAGTTCTATATATTATATTTTTATATCCCTTATCTTCTAAATTTCTCACTATAGCTGAACCAACAAGTCCTCTATGTCCAGCAACGTATATTTTCGCATCTAAATTCAATTTTTTCACCTCTTGTAATATATTTTTATTTTTTTAACAAATATTTAGCTATTAGAGAATTCTCTAATAGCTCTATCTAAATAATATTAGTTTTCAAATTTAGATTTATATCCGCCACCATTTTTCATTTCTTCTAAATCAGATTGAACCATTTCTTTTACTAAATCCATAAATGAATATTTAGGTTCCCATCCAAGTTCTGTTCTAGCTTTTGTGCTATCTCCCCATAATAGTTCAACCTCTGCAGGTCTGAAATATCTTGGATCAACTTCTACTAGTACTCTTCCTGTATTTTTATCTATACCTTTTTCATCTACACCGCTTCCTTGCCACTCTATTTCATATCCAAGCTCAGCAAATGCTAACTCTACAAATTCTCTAACTGTATGAGTTTCATTCATTGCAAGTACATAATCTTGAGGTTTGTCTTGTTGTAATATTCTCCACATACCTTCTACATAATCTTTAGCATGACCCCAGTCTCTTTTTGCATCAAGGTTTCCTAAGTATAATTTATCTTGCATTCCTAAATGTATAGCGGCAGCTGCTCTTGTTATTTTTCTAGTAACGAAAGTTTCACCTCTTCTTGGTGATTCGTGGTTGAATAATATTCCGTTACAAGCAAATATATCATAAGATTCTCTATAGTTTACTGTTATCCAGTAAGAGTATAATTTAGCTACTCCATATGGTGATTTTGGATAAAATGGAGTTTTTTCAGATTGTGGTGCAGTATCTGGAAGTCCTCCAAATAATTCTGAAGTAGATGCTTGATAGAACTTAGTTTTAACTCCAGATTCTCTTATTGCATCTAGTATTCTAAGTGTAGATACTCCCGTCGCTTCAGCAGTGTACTCTGGTGAATCGAATGATACTCCAACATGAGATTGAGCTGCTAAGTTATATATTTCATTTGGTCTAATTTTTTCTATTAATCTATTTAAGTTACTTGAATCAGTTATATCTCCATAATGTAAAAATAACCTTACATTTTCCTCATGTGGATCTTGGTATAAATGATCTATTCTCTTCGTGTTAAAAGTACTTGCTCTTCTTATTATTCCATGTACTTCGTATCCTTTTTCTAATAATAGTTCTGCTAGATAAGAACCATCTTGTCCTGTTATTCCTGTTATCAATGCTACTTTTTTATTTTCCATCTAAAAATTCTCCCTCTATTTAATTGTTTTTTAATATCGATCTAAACTTTATATATGCTACTCCTAAGTAATAACTTCTATCAAACATTTCTATTTTTACTTTTAAACCATTAGTCATTTGATCTTTAAAGTCAATGAAGTATTTATTATTTCTTATATCAATCTTTGTAGATTTCCATATCTTATATAACTTTTTATGAATATCTATATAATGTGTAGCAGAAATTATTTGATAAAAATATATATGTTTATAATATAAATAACCATATTCTTCTTTATATTTTTCATATAGCCCTTGCTTTTCTAAATTTAATTTTATAAAATTTAGCGCCTTTGGTATATCAAATAACCTTTCATCTACTATCTTAGTTACACTATTTCCTCTTTGATAATAATAATGTAAATTTTCATCGATTGTCGAAACTTTTGGACTATACATAAATAATAAATTAGTAGTTGCCACATCTTCTGCATATGTAATGTCTTTTACAAATTCTATATTATTGTCTATCAAAAACTCTCTTCTAAGAAATTTAGCCCATATATTAGCACCTATTTGTCCTGTAAGAGATAATTTTAAATAATCATCTTCGTATTTTACTGTTTCTTCAAAAGATTTTTGGGCTTTTAGTTTATTAGAATCATAAGCTAAATAAAAATTATATAAAACTATATCTGAATCATCTTGTATTGCTTTTTTATACAATTTTTCTATTGCTTGTGTATGTAGCCAATCATCTCCATCTAAAAACAATATATATTCCCCACATGCTATTTTTAATCCAGATTTTCTAGCTTCTATTAATCCTTCATTTTGTTTATCTATAGTTTTTATTCTTTTATCATTATTTGCAAAGCTTTCTATAATTTTTGAAGTATTATCTGTTGAACCATCATTTACAACTATTATTTCAATATCTTTAAATGTTTGGCTGACTATAGAATCCATACATCTTTTTATGTAGTTTTCAATATTATAAGCTGCTACGATTATACTTACTTTCATATTACTCTCCTGAACTACTTGCCTTCTATCAATTTATATATTTTAAATATTTCTTCTTCTGTTCCCGGACTTTCTTTTTTTAAGTTTTCACAGACATGATTTTGTAAATTTTCATCTTCTATCATTCTTTTTACACATTTATATAAACTATCTGAGTTCATTTGTGAAATCAAACCATTTTTACCATCAATAATTTGATTATGAACTACTGTAAAATCAGTAGCTACAATAGGTTTTTGAAGTATTCTAGCTTCAGCTATAACAAGCCCATAACCTTCATATCTTGATGGTTGTACATATATATCTGTTTGTTTTAAAAATGTATATGGATTTTGGAATGTTCCCAAAAATATAAAATTATTTTCTAGTCCTAACGAAGATATCATATTTTCAAATTTTTCTTTTAATTTACCTTCACCTATTGCATACCATTTAAAGTTAATTTTATCTTGTTTTAGCTTATATGCAGCTTCAATTGCCATTTCATAACCTTTTTGATGAACAAGTCTTCCTATAGTTAAAATTTTTATACCATCAAATTCATCTGAAAATCCACCTTTTTCATTAGCCATATTTTCTATTAACTTACTCGATATAATATCGTAAATTATTTCTACTTTGTTTTCTAAAGATGGTATTTCTTTTATTAGTACATCTTTACATGAATGTGATACTGCAACAACTTTATCAAATTTATTGTAATATTTAATATCAAAATCTTTATTATATCCTGCTACTTTATAATCTATATTCATCCAAGCTAATTTTCTCTTTGCCTTTACCTTTTGTGATACATAATAAGTCGGCATTCCTTGGCTATAAGCTATAGCAACATCATATTCTTTATCTAAATTTTCAATACCTTTACTAAGCCACTTATAAATTATTTGTGCTCCATGATATTTTTTAGTCATTAAAGGATTTCTACATGATATAGATAAACCCATTCTTAAATATAGTGCTTTTAAATCACCTTGTACTAAATTAGATTTCATTCCTTTATTTATTCTTTTTAAAAACCCAGGAGGCTCTATTACATTAACTTCTTTTGGTATCAATGGTAAATATAATCCCCTTTGATAAAATAAAAGTAAATCAACATCATATTTATCATAGTCAAATAAAGTTAATAAAGATATTAAACTTTTTTCAGCACCACCACTAGTAAGCGAATCTATAGTTATTAAAATTTTTTTCTTCATAATTTAACTCACTTTCTACTATAAAGTAAAACCTAATTTTATTTTTTAATTGATAGTAAATCATATAAATATTGCTTTGAAAAATCAATTTTTTCATTTAATATAGGTTTTACATTATCATAGTTTATTTCTTCGATTACTTTATTTATATCGTAATCTTTGCCTATTAATCTATCTCCTATAGTTAATGAAGACAGTAAGTCTCTCATTCTAGTATTTATTGATTCTGTTCTATTGACTATAACAAAATCTTTTTCATAAACTAAAGAAAATACTGCTGCATGGAATGAATTTGATATAACAAATTGTGCATTTTTTACTAAAGATACAAATGTTTCTGGACCATCTAAGTTAAAGCATTTATCAGCATATTTAGGTTTATCAACATTTATAGTATAAATTTTATAACCCTTTTTCTTTGATATCTCTTTTGCTAGTGCTTCTATTACTAAACTTTTATCAAAATCATATACAAGTATATATTTTTCATTAAATTCCTTAGTGGCTATATTATCCCATTGTTCTTTTTCTAATAAAAACACAGGATCTAAAACATTAACTGCTTTTTCAATACCTAAATCCTTTACTATCTTAACGCCACTTTCTTCTCTTACTCCAACTTTATCTAACTTTTCTACTAAAGACTTTGTCATTATTTTATATTCGTCTGAAATAGTATCAGTTGCAAAACTAGCAGCATATGCAGCTTTTACTTTATCATTTGGAACAAAATCCAAATAAAATGCAGGATCTTTACCATTTGCATGTAAACTATTCCATATTTGATCACTACCACATATAAATATATCCGAGTCTGGAAGATTACTTTTTAAATCTTCATTTGATTCATATGTATAATTTCCTACATTCAAATATTTTTTTGTAAAATCATCAAAATTCTTTTTACGTTTTAATGAAATCAATCTACCTGGTAACTTTAATGTTAAATATATACTTTTACTTATAAAGTTTTTTTCCCAAGCAGGATTATCTATATTTGATAATTTATAAAGATTTCCCATATAATATGGTTTATAATCTATAATTTCCACATTGTGACCTTGATTATTTAAATAAGTCATAAGAGCATATGCTTGCAATGATGCCCCATGATTATATACATCATGACATGTTATTGTGCTTATTTTCATTTATTGTCCTCCAATATCCCCTAACTATACAAATAACTCATATAGTTTTTGTAACTCATCTTTATTACTATAATTAGTGTTTTTACAGTTATTTGATAATTTTTCTCTTAAGTCTTTATTTTTGTATAATTTTTCTATACCATTAGCAATTCCTTCAACCGACAATTCTGTTATACATCCATCAAAGCCATCTTTTATCTGGCTTTTCGCTGTTGTATAATTTGTTATTAATACTGGCTTTGAAAGTATTTGAGCTTCGCATACTGTAACAGCCTTACCTTCATATCTAGATGGTTGAACATATAAATCAGCTGATTTCATATATGGATATGGATTTATTTTTTTCCCTAATAGAATAAACTTATCTTCTAATTCATTTTCTTTTATAAGATTTCTTATAAGAATTTCATCTCCTCCATACCCTACTACATACCACTTAATATTGTCATATCCTTTGTCAACTAATATCTTTAGTGCTCTAACAGCATTGTCTATTCCTTTAGCATAAGATAACCTTGCCACAGAAACAATTTTGAAACAATCTCCATCATTTAGTGGATTTTCTACCTCTTCTTTAGCCATTGTTTCAATAAATATAGGAGAAGTTATATTTTCTATTACAATAACTTTATCTTTTAATTTATTATATTTCTCTAAAAAGGCATTTTTACACTCTTGTGAAACTGCCACTATATAATCAAATTGATCCCACATTTTTAAATCAACTTCTATATCTGTTTCTAATTTAGAATAATCTGTATGTATCCATGCTATTTTAACTTTTGCATCTACTTTTTGTGCAACAAAATAATGTGGCCATAAATAACTTATAGCTACATCATACTTTTTTTTATGTTTCGGTAAAAAATAAAGAGAGTTTTTCCACATATATTGCATTTGAGCATATACACTTTCATCTAAACCTTTAATTTTACTTGCAAGTTTTGATTCTAATATAGAATAAACTCTGGATATAGCCATATGTATATTCCCCTGTTTTACTATTTGTGCTATAGGCATTCTGAATGTTTTATATTTTTTATTTTCTGGTAATAAATTTGGAGACTTTGGAAGTAAATCCATAAAATCTCCTGTATGACTATATAACATCAAATCTACATCATATTTGTAGTCAAAGTTATGAAGCATACTTATAAGACTTCTTTCTACTCCTCCTACTTCCATGTCAAATGAAGCTACTAAAACTTTTTTCATTTAACTAACCTCCATTAATACTTTATATTAGCTAGATATCTTTTCTTCTTTATATAATTTTATTATATTTTTTCTTTTGTTTAAAAATACACTATCCTTTGCTACATAGCCTTTGACAATACTCCCTGCCGCTACTACAGCATTATCTTCGATTATAGTTCCTCTTAATATAACTGAATTAGATCCAATCCAAACATTTTTCCCAATTATAACTTCACCTTTTATAAGGTTTTCATCTCCTATACCTTTGTAGTTATGATCATGGTCATTTATGGACACATTAGGGGCAATTTTTGTATAACTTCCTATAGAAATTTTATTAGCACAATTTATATTGCAATTATCATTCATAAAAACATGATCTCCAATATGTAAAGTACTATCACCATCTATTCTTATAGTTGTATTTTTTCTTATAAATACAAACTTACCTATATTTATCTTAGATTTTTTATTAAAAACCTCTATTCTACTTTTAGATTGCATAACAAATACTGATGATTTTATATTTTTAAAATATATTATTTTATAAAATAAAGCTCTCATCATACCAACTACTTGAGATAAATTCATTATAAAAGAATAATATAAACCTCTTTGTTTTGACTCACTTTTTAATACTTTTAGTATCTTAGTAAGCATAAATACACCCCTCCTATTCATTTAAAAAAGGTATCAACGTTCTTAATTTATAAATATTATCGCCTCCTATAAGAGAGGCCACTATTTTTTTTATTTTACTTTTTAATCTTAATTTTGGTGATAGCCAACTTTTATGAAAATGATGCATAGCATAAGTATTTTCACTTATAAAATATCGGCAATTTATATAATCATACGGAGAAAAATACGTTTGAGGATAAAAAGTTCCATATCCATCAATTTTTTGATATTTTCCATTAACTTTTAACCCTATGCCTTCTAATATTTCTGTTATTATTGCAACATTAGTCAAATCATCATAAGTCCCATCATCTTTTAAAAATTGTCTCCCATTATAAGCATCTAAAAACATCTTTATAAGATTATTATGTTTGCAAGACCCGATAGTACTAGTTGCCACATAATTTTTTTGTTCAAATCCCCAGAATGATTCGTTATCTAAAACATCATCAAAACTTTTAAATACTTCCACATCTGTATCTAAGTAAATACCACCATAGTTATATAAAGCATATACCCTAACATAATCGCTGACAAAAGCAAATTTTTTAGCTTTATACGCCTCTTTTACATAATCATTTTGATTTATGTCAAAGTTATCTTCATTCCACTCAATTATCTTATAATCTGATAATTTATCTTTCCAAGTATCTATACATTTTTTCACAATTTCTGGTTTTTCTCCTCTTCCAAACCAACAATAATGTATAGTTTTTGGTATTCTAGTTTCCCTACTATCCATTTGTTCCTCCCGTATATTTTTTAAAATACTCCAATAAAATTACTTTTGTATACAAGGCCATTTTCCTCTATTAAAAAGAATAGTAAATAACAAGCTATAAACCCATAATAAATTAAACCTTTATCTCTTTTTTCAAATAATCTAATCATTATAAATGGAAGTAGTATAAAAGTATACATTTGGAAATAAAAAGCAAATCTTGCAAATATCCAGTTAAACAGTGAAAACGCCATAATTATTAAATTGATTACAGACATATTTACAAATAAATTACTTTCAGGCCATGCTTCTTTTAATTCATCTCTTTTAATATAAGATAATATTACAGGTAATGCTGCAAGTACAACTCTTATTATATTCGCTCCATTTCCACTACTCATTACAACTTCTTCATATGAAGAATATCTTGTTCCTTCTATTAAACTAAATACCATATTCATTAAAGGTTGGAATAATATAAATGCAACTATTGCTATTACTATAGTTTTCATCATTTTCTCTGACCAAGCTTCTGTTTTTACTAAGAAGTAAACAGGTATCATTATTAAAGCTGATGTATGTATTGTGCTTAAAACAAGTACTACTGGTAAATATATTTTAAATTTATTATTAATAATCAAATTCGTACAACCAAATAATATGGATGCAACAAGAGCTTGTCTAACTCCATTCATAGTTATCAAGAAATAACCCGCCGCAATATAAATAAATATTTCTAATTCAAAAACTTTAGAATATTTTCTAATAGTCCATATATTAATAACAGTTGTTATCATTGCCAATGAAAAAATCATAAACTGTGGATCTTGTGATATTTTTTTTAATACTGAGAGTATAAATACAAATCCCCACTCATATCCGCTTAAATCTGAGCCTGTTGAAACTAAATTATATAAACTTATATAGGCTTCTGTATCACCTATGTTATTTCTTAGTCCTGCTACAAGTACAAGTATTATTACTATAAATAAACTTATTATCATATTAGGCTTATCATCTTGCTCTTTTATTACTCTAGCAATTAACGCTAGTATGGATGTTATTATTAGAGTTAAGCCAAATAATTTCAAATTCTGCCTCCTTACTTAGATATCTTTAATCTATCTTGTTTTTTTAGTTATATATTTATATAAACAAAATCCTGCAGGTGTTGCCAATACAGTTAATAATCTTAGTGGACTTTCTTTTATAAATTTTCTATTTTTGATTATAAAATTACTTGATACATAATGAACACATTCTTTGAATTTATATTTTAAATTTCCATTAGGATTTTTCATATTTTCTTTTCTATAAAAAATAAAACCTTTTGGATTATTTATATATTGTTTTAGCATATTTCTTGATGAACCATCTTCCATATACTCCACTATGCATACTACTTCATTCATAAGTGCTAACTTATGAGTTAAATCTATTTTTCTATATTTATAAGCTAATCCAACATATTTTTCCCCCTCAAATATAGGATAAGGAAACTTTTTTGTTAATTCAGTTTTATAAATAAATTTTTTATCTCCACAAACACCATGTTTATAATACATATCAAATGATGTGGATGTTTTTAAATCTTTAGGAAAAGTAGTTCCTATAACTTCTCCGCTTTCATAAGCATCTAGTGCCGCTATCCCTGCAATCTCTTCTGACTGATTTTCTTCCCAAAATTTTAATATTTTTTCTACAGCATCATCTGGCATATAATCATCTGAATCTATACAAACATTAAGTGTTGTATCTATTAGTTCATATGCACTATTATGAGCACCATGCATTCCTTGATTTTTCTGATAATGATATTTTATAGGAATTAGATTTTCTTCAATCCATGATTGTACTAATTCTCTGGTATTATCAGTTGAACCATCATCAATTATTAACCACTCAAAATCCTTATTAGTTTGTTTTTTTAAACTTTCATAGCATTTATGAAGAGTGTACGCCCTATTGTAAGCTGGTGTAAATATTGTCAATGTAGCTTTCAATATAATTTCTCCTTTTAAAAATTATTATTTAATGATTTATCATATATATTGATTACCTTTTTTACATAATCGTCAATATTATAATTCTTCTCTATAATTTCTCTAGATTTTTTCCCGTAATTTTCAATTCTCTTTTTATTTTCCTTAAGTTCTAGTAATTTTTCCAAGAATTCATCATAATCTTGTGGAGATACTAGATATCCATTATAATCATTTTTTACAACTTCATTTATACTTCCCACATTCATGGATACTATAGGTATTTCAAAAGTCATCGCCTCCAAAATAACCATAGGTAACCCTTCATATTTTGATGTTAAGAAAAATATATCTATAATTGGATAAAACTTATAAGTATTACTTTGAAATCCTGTTAAAATAAATAGATACTCTAAATTTAATTCTTTTATAAGAGATTTTATTTCTTTTTCTTGTGGCCCATCACCAACTAATAAAATTCTACAATCTTGAAACTTATCTTCATTTTCCTTTACTTTTTTTATAAAAGGTATTATTCCTTTAAGTTCTATTAATCTTCCCACATAACCTAAAATAATTTTATCTTTTGGTATGTTGTATTGATTATATATTTGTGATGTATCTTCTTTTATATTATCAATTTCACTCACATCAATTGCATTTGAAAGAGATGAAGTATTATTTTGATTTACATAGTTAGTATTTTCTCTATAAAAGTCATATACTGTACTTCCACAAGCAATATTGTGATCATATCTTTTTCTAAACAAATAATCTATTATTTTATTTTTATTTGTACTACTTAGCCAAGGATAACAACTATGTATATGTGATATAATTTTTACATTAAGGCCAAATATTTTTTTAGCTAATAAAGCATTTATAGATGCATTATTATCATGAGCATGTATAACTTTTATTTCATTTTCTTTTATTATTCTTTTTATCTGTGAAAGTGTATAATTAATATTTTTTATACTAAAATTCATGCTATAGCTCTCTATTCCATTTTCCTTAAACACATTACTTAAGGTGTCTCCCCCACAAATAACTATCGGCTCGTAGTTTTTCATATTTTTGCATAATATCAGTACTAATTTTTCAGCACCACTCAATTTATCCATAGGCAAAATGTGTAAACACTTCATATTATATTGCCCTCCTAATATCATGTCTTTTAAGAATATATTGCTTTTAAATCTTTTAAAACATTGTTAATATCGTATTTCTTTATAAAAGAATAACAATTGTCAGATAACTCTTTTAATAAATTTTTATTATTATATAATTTTTCTATTTTGTTTGCTGTTGTTTTGTAATCTCCTACTTCTACCAAATAACCTGTTTTCTCATCTTCTATTAAATCCTTAATTCCTCTTATATTTGTTCCTATAACAGTTTTTTTAGCTGACATTAATTCCATTATATTTCTAGGTAAACCTTCTCTATAAGACATTAAAACTCCTATATCACAAACTGATATTATTTTATCTATATCTTTTCTAAAACCAAGCATTTTTATATTATCTTGAAGATTTCTCTTTTCTATTTCTTCTTTTATACTATCTAATAAAATACCTTCTCCTGCACATATAAGCTTTATATCTTTTTTATTAAGATGTTCTATCGCATCTATAATCTGTTTATGATTTTTATTTTTGTTAACTTCTGCAATCATTGCTATAACAAAGTCTTCTTCTTTTAATCCAAATTCTTCTCTATATTGAGCTAAACTTGTTGAATTAGATTTATATGCATTTAAATCAAGACCAACTCCATTAACTTTATAAACTTTATCTATATTAAAAGTTAGTGCTCTATTATAATCTTCTTCATTCATAGTTATAATTACATCTGTAAGTGATGCCATAAACTTTTCAATAGGATAATATATAATCCAATTAAGCTTTGAAGCTCCTTTGTAGAAATGGAATCCATGTACTGTATATATAGTTTTTATATTTGGAAATTTAAGTTTAAGTAATCTTCCATATATAGCTGCTATTGGTGTATGTACATGTACTATGTCATAATTATTTTTTTTCTGTATATCTAAAAGCATTTTATATGCTTTCAAATTCTTAGGATCTAAAGGATTCCTACTAAAAGGAAGATTATATATATTTTCACATTTATTTTCTATAACTTTGTTTAAATCATGGTCTATATTACATGCACAGTCAACCTTATGTCCTTCTTTTATTAACATCTCTATATGAGGTACTAAAAAAGCATTTATCGTTCTGCTTAGTGTTGTTATATATAGTATTTTTTTCATATTTAATTTCCCGTTAAACTCCTTATATATCAACTTGATTAAGAAACTTCATCTTACTTTAAGATAGATAAAACTTCTTATGTTAATAATTAAAATAATCCTTTTATTATTTTTATAATTTTATTCATATCTTCTTTGGACATTTTTGTATCAGAAGGTAGGCATATACCTCTAAGGAATAAATCTTCTGCTACACTTTTATTACCATCAACTATTGATACGAATTTGCAATTTTTATAAAAAGGTTGTAAATGCATAGGCTTCCATACTGGCCTAGATTCTATATTTTCTTTTTCTAAAGCTAATATAATATCTAAAGGCTCTACCTTACAACCTTCTTTTAGAGTCATAACTGATAACCAGTAATTTGGTCTACCATAATCACATACAGGCATCATTTCTATTTCATCTATATCTTTAAATTCATTTTTATAAGTATCATATATAGCTTTTTTTTGTTCAATTCTTTCGTCTAATTTTTTTAATTGACCTCTACCTATACCAGCTACAACATTACTCATTCTGTAATTAAAACCAAGTTCTAAATGTTCATAATGTCTCTCATTTTCTCTTGATTGAGTTGCCCAGAATTTTGCTTTTTGTATAGCAATTTCATTATTAGATACAAGCATTCCACCACCTGAAGTAGTTATGATTTTATTTCCATTAAATGAATATATCCCCATTTCACCTATAGTACCACTTTGTCTTCCTTTATATGTTGCACCAAGTGATTCAGCTGCATCTTCAATTATAGGTACATTATATCTATCACAAATTTCTTTTATCTTATCTAAATCTGCACTTTGTCCATATAGATTAACTACTATTACAGCTTTTGGAATTTGATTTTTTTCTTTTGCTTCAATAAAAGCTTTTTCTAAAGCTTTAGGACACATATTATATGATTCATATTCAGAATCTATAAATACTGGTATAGCCCCTTGATATATTATTGGATTGCAACTTGCTGAAAAAGTTAATGTAGAACAAAATACAATATCATTTTCTTTTATATTTAAACTCTTTAGAGCCAAATGTATTGCTGCTGTTCCACTTGATAGAGCTGCTGAAGCATTTATTCCAATATAATTTGCCATTTCTGTTTCAAAAAAATTAACATTTGGACCCATTGGAGCTATCCAATTTGTTTCAAATGCTTCTTGAACAAACTTTAATTCTTCACTCCCCATGTGAGGTGATGCTAAATATATCCTCTTACTCATTTTATCTTCTCCTTATTTATTTCCTGTGAATTTCGACATACTTGCTTGTCCTTGTTCATTTATTCCATCTCTTTTGATTACTTTTAAAATTGTCATAACTAATATTTTCATGTCTAATAAGAAAGATATATTATCCACATACCATACATCTAATTCAAATCTTTCATTCCATGATATAGCATTTCTTCCATTTATCTGAGCCCATCCAGTAATTCCAGGAGAAACTTCATGCCTTCTAAATTGTCTTTCACTATATAATTCTTTATATTCTACTAAAAGAGGTCTTGGCCCAACTAAAGTCATATCTCCCTTTAGTACATTTATTAATTCTGGAAGTTCATCTAAACTAGTACTTCTAAGAATTTTCCCAAATTTAGTTAGACGCTGTTCATCTGGAAGTAATTGTCCAAATTTATCTAGCGAATCTTTCATAGTCCTAAATTTAATCATTTTAAACTCTTTGCCGTCTTTACCTAGTCTAGTTTGTGTAAAGAAAACTGGTGAACCAAGATTAATTCTTATTAATAAGGCAACTACTAATAAAATAGGAGAAAATAATATAAGTCCAATCAAAGAACAAATAATATCTATTAATCTTTTAAAAAATTTATACATTCATCATAACCTCCTTTTTATAAGTAGGCACTATTTCTTTCATTAGTGGTTCTATTAAATCTGTCTCTTCATTTTTAATAATTTCTTTAAGTTTGTTTAATTTTAAATTTAAGGATTCTTTATCTAGGTCTATAGGTTTTCCTATGAATATTTTTTCATGATATGTCTCTAAAATCCCCTCTTCTGCCATTAAAAGCTCTTCATATAATTTCTCCCCAGGTCTAAGTCCAGAATAATTTATTTTTATGTCTACTCCCGGCTCTAAACCACTTAATTTTATAAGGTTAGTAGCCAAATCTAATATTTTAACTGGTTGTCCCATATCGAGAATAAAAATTTCTCCACCTTTAGCCATAGCACCTGCTTGTATTACTAACTGTACAGCTTCTGGTATAGTCATAAAATACCTTATAATCTCTGGATGAGTTACAGTTATTGGTCCACCTTCTTCTATTTGTTTTTTAAAAAGCGGAATAACACTTCCATTACTTCCTAGCACATTTCCAAATCTAACAGCTACAAACTCAGTTTTGCTAGATTCATTCATAGTTTGTATTATCATTTCAGTAGCTCTTTTTGTTGCTCCCATTATATTAGTTGGGTTTACCGCTTTATCTGTTGATATAAGTACAAACCTACTTACTTCATATTTATGTGCTAACTCAGCTATATTCTTTGTTCCAAAGATATTGTTTTTGATAGCTTCTCCCGGACTAACTTCCATCAAAGGAACATGTTTATGTGCTGCTGCATGGAAAACTACATCCGGTTTATATTGTTCAAATACTTTATCCATTCTATTTTTATCTCTAATAGATGCAATTATAGTTTTTAAATTGATATTTTCTTTGTATGTCCTTAATAGTTCTTGTTCTATTTCATAAGCATTATTTTCATAAATATCTACTAGTACTAACATTTTTGGATTATTCGATGCAATCTGTCTGCAAAGTTCAGATCCAATAGACCCTCCTCCACCAGTTACAAGTACTACTTTATCTGTAATATAATTAGATATTTTATTTATATCAACTTCTATAGGTTTTCTTCCTAAAAGGTCTTTTATTTCAACATCTCTTATTTTTTTTATATCAACTTTACCATCTATTATTTCATATATACCAGGTATTGTTTTCACCTTACAATTTGTTTGATTACATCTATTTAATATTTTTTGTTTCGCTTCATTGTTGGCTGAAGCTATAGAAAATATAATTTCATCTATTTTCATTTTTTCTACAATAGATTCAATCTCATGAGTTGTATCTAAAATTGGTACACCATGCATAAGCCTTCCAATTTTATTTACATCATCATCAACAACTGCTACAGGTACTTTATTAAGTTGAGGATTATCATATAGTTCATTTATTACCATTGAACCACCGCTACCTCCACCTATTATAAGTACTCTACTCACATTAGATGACGTCATTTTTCTTAGTTTAAATTGTCTAACATACCTATAACCAATTCTTATAGCACATATAACTGCTACATTCATAATATAATTTATATAATAAAAATAAATTGGTATAGATAGTTTCATAAATAAAACTACACCTATTAATAAAATTGTATTAATTATACATGCCTTTGCTATAATTATAACTTCATCAATTTCTGCATATCTCCATAAACTACTATATCCATTAAAATAGCATATTGAACATAAACCAATTAGACTATATACAATTGCTACTCCATAAACAATTGTATATTGATTATTATAAGGCAAGTAATCTTTTAACATTGTTTCTATAGATATAAAATTAGATAAGGCTATCATTATAAAGTCTAATGTTATAAGAATAATCTGTCTAATTCTATATGTACTTAATATTACCCTACTTCTTATTAATTCTTGCTTTGCTTCAAAATTCATACATACAATACCTCCCCTGGAGTAAGTAGCTTTAAATTATTACTTCTTCTTACTAAATATATTTAATTTTTTCCTCTTATTTTTTTTATTTCTTGATAATCTTGAACCATTGTCTTCTTCATAGTACATGCCATAATAACCATATTGCGAATTAGTACCTTCTATATTAAATTTATTTAAGATAACTCCAATTAAATTGGCATTTATTTTATTTAATCTTTCTACTGATACTTTAGCTAACTCTATAGAAACTTCTCCCGATCCAACAACCATAGCAACTCCATCTGAATAAGTTGATAAAATCCCTGCATCTGTTACTATGCCTATTGGTGGTGTATCTATGAATACATAGTCATATACTTCTTTTAGATTATTTATAAACTCTTTCATTTTTTTTGATGATAATATTTCTGATGGATTAAATGGTATTTCTCCAGCAGTAATTATATCTAAGTTTTTAACATCTGTTTCTTTTACACAGGAATTAAAACTCTTCTTTTCTAAAAGAACATCTGTAACTCCATATATATTACCTATTTTAAACTTTTTATGTACAGATGGATTTCTAAGGTCACAATCTACGATAATAACTTTTTTATCTAAGTTAGCAAAAGTAACTGCTAAATTTGATACTATTGTAGTTTTTCCTTCATTTTGTTGAGAACTTGTAAAAAGTATTGTTTTTAAATCTTTATCTATATTACTAAACTCTATATTTGTCCTTATATTTCTATAAGACTCCGCTATTGGAGATTTTGGGTTTTCTATTGTAACTATATTATTCATTTTCCTATTCCCCTTGACTATCTTTTATGTATTAAGCTATTGCTGTTTTCACGTATTACTACTCCTAATAATGGTAGCTCTAAGTACTCTTCAACATCTTGTGGTGTTTTTAATTTATTATCTAAATAATCAACTATTAACACTAATAATATGGCTATTGCTAAACCTAACATTGCCCCTATCATTTTATTTTGTTGTACATTTGGATATACTTGATTTTGTGGCATAATAGCACTATCTATAACTTGAACTCCATCAAATTTAGTTAAATTCTCAAGTTCCGAAGAAAATACATCTGGTAGTGTATTTGCAATATCATAACTCATTTGAGGACTTTTAGTTTTAACTTCTATATCAATTATTTGACCTTGATTAACTTGAGTTGTAGTTATACATTGTGATAAATATTCATAAGACATATTTAAATTTAACTTGTCTATCACTTTATCTATAACTTTTCTTGATTTTAAGATTGGCATATATGTCTGTGCTATTTTTGAGCTAAAATTAATATCCCCTTCTGTAACCTGATTTTGTGTTTTGTTATCACTCCCATATTCATCATATGTTGTATCTTTTTGTGTTGAAGTTTTTGTATCAATTATTATAGTTGTTTTGGCTTGATATATAGGATCTATTAAATTAGATGTAATCAATCCACTTATAATACCTCCTAAAACAACCCCTAAAATTAAAATCCAAGCTTTCTTTTTAAAAAGCTTGTAATAACGAGCTATCTCTACATTTTTTTTCATTACTTCTTCCCTCCTGTAATATATTTCCATAATCATGTTCTAATTTGTTGCATATCCTAATCATAAACCATATTTAGAATATGCAACCTTAATATTCTTTAACATTATATCACAATTTTGTATAATTTTGTTATTTTGTGTAAATATTTGTAAAAATATTTTTATATGTAAAAATATTATATTTTATAAATTTAGGTTTCCTTATAAATTCACTTACTTTACTTTTTGATTTCATAAGTATTAAAGATGAAATAATAGAACCTATAGTAACTAATATAAAATTAAATAAATTAATCCAGGGTTCATTACTTATGTTCATTTTATTATATAAAAATGGTAAAAAAATCAAAAATACTCCATGTATTAAATACATATATAAGCTAAGCTGTCTAAGTACGCTAGAATTTTTTCTAAGAATATAAATATTTGTATACTTTTCATCTAGATTAAGAATGTACATAAATATCATTGGTGTCAAAAGTAATAATGATATCGATGTGCAATTGTCTTTAGGTATGTCAAAAGATTTTAGTGTAAAACTTTCAATAGTAAATAATAAAAACAATATCATGTTGATTATAAAATTATTTTTAATTTTAGAATTTAAATTAAATTTGTTTACTCCAATCCCCATAACTATAAATATCATACCCCAGGTAAAGCTATTAAACATTTCTCCAAACAATGAAAAATATATATTCATCATATTTCCTAAAATTGTTTTATCAATAAATCCATAATATAAGTCTCCTAATAATCCAAAAATATAAAATAATAAAGATATAAAGATTAAAACTTTAAAATTGTACTTATCCAAAATTATATATATCAGATATACAGAGACACATATAGCACTTAAATACCATAGTTGTATATAAGCTCCTTTGAATAAAAACCTTGCTACTACTAATATAATATTTTTTATTATATTTCCATCTCCAAAGTATGTGTTAAAGTTAAGCAAAGTATATATTATACTCCAAAGAATATAGATATTAAGTATATTAAGTATATACTTCTTGACATAATCTTTGACTTTTTTCTTATCTTCATCAAATAGCTTCTCTGCTAAAAAATATCCACTACATATAAAAAAGAATGGAACTGCCAACCTAAAAACTATACATCTCGTAAAGTAGTTAAGTTTTGGATGTAATCCTTGTAATGGTGATGTGTGAATCCCTATTACAAATACAGCACTTATAAATTTTGCTAAATTAACAAAATCGTATTGCTTTTTTTTTACAATATTACTCATAGTAAAATTCTCCCACTACATTTGTTTATTAAATCCTATAGGTCTAGCAGGACATCCTACAACTGTAACACTTTCATCTATATTTTTTGTTACAACTGCTCCTGCTCCTACAAAGGAATTTTTTCCTACTATAAGATTTTGTATTACTGTACTACTAGCACCAATAGTGCTACATTCCCCAATAGTAACATTTCCTGATACTCTAGCCCCAGGAAGTACTATTGCATAATCCTCAACAACAACATCATGACCTATAGTGCATCCAGGATTTATTATTACATGTTTACCTATATCTATATTAGTAGTTAAATTAGTATTACCATAAATAACACTTCCCTCATTTATAGATACACTCTTTGAAATAAATATGTCTGGATCTACTAATGTGGCTGGTTTAAGATTATTTTCCTTTGCTTGTTTAACTAATCTTTTCTTTATTTTTGTATTTCCAATAGCACATACATAATATAACTCTTGATTAATAATATTTTGTGCTAAATCATCAAAATTGCCTATTATTTTATCTCCATTAAGTAAATTACCCTTGTTGTCTAAATTTTCATCTATAAAACCTATAAGGTTCCATTGATTATTCTTATGATTAATTTTTTCTATAACATGCTGTACTTCTCTTGCAAGACCCCCAGCCCCGATAATAACAATATTTTTCATTAAAACTCCCTCTTACTACTATAAATATGTATATTTTTCTTCTGACTTTAATTTTTCAACTATATGTTTTACATCCTGAGCCCTATCTTTTGGACAAACCATCACAGAGTCTTCAGTAGACACTATTATTAAGTCTTTCACACCAACTGCTGTTATAAGCTTTTGTTCTGAATATATAATAGAGTCACGAGTGTCTAAAACTACATTTTCACCTCTTTTAATATTACCTTCTTCATCAGTTGGGTATATAGAACCTAACACATCCCAAGAGCCTAAATCATTCCACCCAAAATCACCAGGTACTACAACTACTTCATTACTTCTTTCCATTATTCCATAATCAACAGATATGGATGGCATCTCTTTATACAGTTTATTTATCATCTCGACTTCTTTTTCAGTACCTATATATTCACTTATTTCATTTAGTTTTTCATATACTTTTGGCAAATATCTTTTAAAGTCATCTAAAATTTTAGATACTTTCCAAACAAACATACCACTATTCCATAAATATTCACCTGAATTAACATATTTAGTAGCATTTTCAAAATTTGGCTTTTCTACAAATTCCACTACTTCATATCCATGCTTACCTATCAATTTTTCCTTATTGATATTTATATAACCATATCCTGTAGATATAAATGTTGGCTTTATACCTATTGTCACTAATTTATCCTGATTTTGTGCTACTTCTATAGCCTTTTCTAAGGAATCCAAAAACTCTTCCTCCAATTTAATATAATGATCAGCAGGATATACACACATTATGCCATCCCCATATTTTTTCATTATATTAATAGCTGCAAATCCTATGGCTGCAGAAGTATTTTTAGCTATAGGTTCTGATAATATATTATTGTGATGACATTTATCATCCACAGTTTCCTTCATTAGCTCCCTTTGACTTTTATTTGTAACTATAAACAAATTGTCTTTATGAGATAACTTGTTTACCCTATCTATAGTTTCATTTATAAGAGTGTCTACTCCACTTAAATTCAATAATTGCTTTGGAGTTTTTTGTCTACTTATAGGCCAAAACCTAGTTCCTCCGCCTCCTGCCATTATCACATTATATATATTCATCTTACTAATACACCTCAATTTTTCTAAAGCTCCTAAAAATATATTAGGAGCTTTGTATCCTTTATCAACTTTTATTAATTCTATTCTACTGTAACTGATTTAGCTAAGTTTCTTGGTTTATCCACATCTAACCCTCTTATATTTGATGCATGATAAGCAAGTAATTGCATTGGTACAACAGCAGTTATACTAGCAAACATATCGTCAACTTTTGGTATATAAATCACCCTATCAGCTGATTTTTCTACTTCTGTATTTCCTTCTTGAGTTATAGCTATAACTCTAGCACCTCTTGCTCTAACTTCTTGCATATTTGAAACCATTTTTTCAAATAATTTACCTTGAGTAGCTATGGCAACTACTGGAGTTCCTTTGTCTATTAAAGCTATACTTCCGTGTTTTAATTCACCTGCTGCAAAAGCTTCAGCATGAACATAAGATATTTCTTTTATTTTTAAAGCACCTTCCATAGCTAAAGAGTAATCCACTCCTCTACCTAAGTAGAAGATATCATTGGCCTCTTTTATTTCCTCAGCTATTTGTCCAACTAATTCGTTGCACTCTAATACTTTTTCCACTTGAGCTGGTATTTTTCTTAACTCTTCTATTGATGCAAAGTATTCTTCATCGCTTATACTTCCTTTAGTCATAGCTAAATTTAAAGCTATCATGTAGAAAGCAGTTAATTGAGTAGTGTATGCTTTAGTTGATGCTACTGCTATCTCTGGACCTGCCCATGTATAGAATATATCATCAGATTCCCTTGCTATTGATGAACCAACAACATTAGTTATTGATAGTACTCTAGCTCCTTTTGCTTTAGCATCTCTAAGGGCTGCTAATGTATCAGCAGTTTCTCCCGATTGACTTACTATTATTATTAAAGTATTTTCATCTACAAATGGATCTGAATATCTAAACTCTGATGCTATATCAGCTATTACTGGTATTTTGGCAAACTTTTCTATGGCATATTTACCAACAAGTCCTGCATGATAAGCAGTACCACAAGCTACTATATATACTTTGTTTATTCTATCTAAATCTTCTTTAGTTATTTTTATATCGTCTAATTTGATTCTTCCCTTTTCATCTAATCTTCTCATTAATGTATCTTCAACACCTTTTGGTTGTTCATACATTTCTTTTGTCATAAAGCAGTCATATCCACCTTTTGATGCAGCTTCTATGTCCCAGTTTATTTCGTTTATTTTTTTCTCAACTACATTTTTATTTTCATCTAATATAGTTACTTTTGGTCCTTGCATATGTACATATTCGTCATTTTCTAAGAAAATTACATCTCTAGTGTATTTTAATATGGCTGGTATATCAGATGCTATGAAGTTTTCATCTTCTCCCACACCTACTATTAGAGGACTGTCTTTTCTTACTGCCACTAATTCATTGTTGTTGTCTTTGCAAACAACTCCTAAAGCATAAGCTCCTCTTAATTTTTCTGTAGCTTTGTAAACAGCTTCTAATAAGTTTCCTTCATAGAACTTGTCAACTAAGTGAGCCACAACTTCTGTATCTGTTTGAGATAAAAATACATATCCTTCTTTTTGTAATTCTTCTCTCAGTTCAAGATAATTTTCTATTATTCCATTATGTACTACTGCTATTGTTTTTTCTTTGTTGAAATGAGGATGTGAGTTCACATCTGATGGCTCTCCGTGAGTTGCCCATCTAGTATGCCCTATTCCTAGTCCCCCATTTATTGGTTTAGCAGTTAAATCATCTGCTAATACTTGTAATCTTCCTTTGAATTTTCTTACTGATAATTCTTCTCCTATATTTATAGCAACTCCTGCTGAGTCATATCCTCTGTATTCTAATTTAGAAAGTCCTTCTACTAGAACTTCTGTTGCTTGTCTATTTCCTAAATATCCTACTATTCCACACATTTTTGCATAATCTCCTATTTTTACACTTTGTTTCCATTATTACCAATTAATTCTTGATATATATTATAATATAATTTTTTCATAAATTTTACAACCAATTATGGAACATACTATTATTTTATGGAATTTTTTAGTATAATAGGTTTGAAATGACAAATTTAAGGGAGATAAAAGGAATGTCAAATTTTAAAAAAGCAATAATTGCACTTTTCATCCTATTATTAGGTATACCACTTGCTTTATTTGGTTATACATGGATAAAATTAAATTCTATTCACGTTGATTCCAAATACGATTCAACTATAGAAAAAGTAGACGGTATAACAAATATACTTCTTACGGGTATAGATGCAAGACCAGGAGAACAGGCTTCTAGAACAGATGCCATGATGATTCTTACTATTGATAAAAACAATAACAATATAAAACTTACATCTCTGGCTCGTGATACTTATGTTGAAATACCTGGAAGAGATAAAGGAAAACTAAACACTGCTTATTTCTGGGGAAAAGAAGAACTTTTATTTAAAACTATTGAAAATGAGTTTGGTATAGGTATTGATAAATTTGTACAAGTTGATTTTAGTTCACTTATGGATATTATTGATATCTTAGGTGGAGTAGAAGTAGAAATTCCTCATAACTTGGTTACCCAAATTAATAACTTTGCACTTGCATGTTATAACAATTATAACAACCCAAACAAGGGCGAGTTTAAAGCAATAACTACTAGTGGTAAACAATTATTAAATGGATATCAAGCTTTAGGATTTGCTAGTATAAGAAAAGAAGACTCAGCTATAAAAAGAGATGCAAGACAACAAGAAATATTAGTTTCTCTTTCTGATAAATTAAAAAATCTTAGTGCATCAGAATTACCTGGTTTAATGAATACCTTACTACCTTATGTTAAAACAAATTTAAATGTTAGTGAAATTTTAAATATATCTACTACTGCACTGGGAGTTTTAAGTAAAAATAGTGAAGTTAAACAAGCAGAATTTCCACTTGTTGATTATCCTGAATTTACTAAAGGTGGTATATATAAAAATGCTGGATGGGTTTGGCTATATGATTTAAATTCAGTAGTTGTATTGCAAGACTTTATCTATAAAGATGTTAATATGGAAGATAATATTTACTTAAATGATACTAGTAAAGTAACATTAAATTATTAAAACAAAAATCCTAAGTTGAAAAACTTAGGATTCTTTTGTTTCTACATTTCTTTATTTAGCTTTTTCTGTTTTATAATATATAAAGTCGCTACTATAGTTAAAATAGATATAATTAGCAACTCTATGCTAATTCCCTCTGACACATGCATGGATACAGTAAGCATTATAGCTCCTGCTATGGCATTTCCTATAAATATTCCAAGAAGTGACTCAACTACCCTCATCTTAAAAATAGACGCTAAAGCTGCACCAGACCATGAACCTGTCGTTGGAAGAGGTACTCCCACAAAAACTACTAAACCTATAATACTAGCTGCCTTTAGTTTCTTAGCTCTTCCCTCTATTTTTTTGTCTATCCATCTTATTACTTTATTTAAATATTTTCTATACCTTAAATAATCTATAACTTGCCTAAACATTAACACTACTGGTACTGATATAATAGATGAACCTATGATACAAACTATATATACATATATGGGTTTTAATCCCATAGCTATACCTAAAGGTATAGCCCCTCTCAACTCTACAATAGGAATCATTGATAAAAAAAACAATTTTAAATATTCCATAAATTCTGCCCTCTATCTTAAATTTTATACTCCTGTTTTAATACACCAATTATTTTACTATATAGTTACATACTTATAAACCCCCTGATTATAGAACATTTCCATAATTAGGGATAATTAATGTAATTATATTCCAAATCTATCTGATTTAATTTTTAAGATTCTATGAAATCATCCCTAAACTCTATTCTTTTTAGAGTAAAGTTTACTGTTCTTCAGAAAAACTAGTTTGTCATATAGACCATATCTTCTTCCTTCGAAGTTATATATATATTACTTATTTAGAAACTAGTATTTTAAAAGATATCAATAAGTTGAATTTCTCCACTTTTATCCTAAACTTGATATTCTAGTAGTATACTGAAGATTTATTATATATATTTGAGAATAAACCTTGCTTATAATCTTAAAAGATTTATTTTTTAAGAAATAAATTGGATATACTTCCCATACAAGATTTATTGAACTATAATTATAGTAGACTCGGATTAAAACTATATAGTATAATCCATTCTTAAAATTACATATTATTTAATATTAAAGGACAACCTGACCAGGTTGTCCCTTTTCTTATGATTTCATATTAAAATAAAGATGGAAATTGCAGTATCTATTTAATGAGTTGCAGTCTTCTTTGATAAATTGCCAGGTTTCTTTATAGTCGCCCTTTATCACAAAGTCTTCACTTGTTAGAAAGTCTATAAATCTTTCTTCTTTGTTTATATATTGGTCCACAAAGTCGTAGGAGTAGAGGCACTTTTTCTCCCAAGGAGTGTTTGGGCTATTGTGGAGCACATGTTCCAAATTGCAGGAGAAAAAATAAACCTTATAACCAATGCGACCAATGTGATTTGTTTGGTAGAGCTTATTTAAAATGGAAGATTTCCTTTCATTACGATCTATGATTAAGTCCCTTTTGTTGGTGACTATGGAAGTTGGTGTATAGAAAGTTTTCTCGTGATTTGCATCTTCCACCACAAAGTCTGGCCTTATAAAGGCACCGTCCGTATCTACTAGATGAATTATTTCCTTTATATCTGTTTTCTTTAGGCCGTTATTTTGACTTATAAATTTTTTCACTTCATTGTCAATTTTTCTGATGATGTTTTGACAGTTGGAATTAAAGTCGGCTGTTATGTCTTGGTTTATAACATGAAATTGCACACTGCTATCAGATACTAATTTTGATAAAATAAGGCTGAGAGATGTTTCGTCGGTGATTCCTTCTACTATAAATAAAATTATTTTTTTAGTTTTCTTCATTGCCAATCATCCAAGCCTTTCTGAAAGCGTAGTTAATTTCATATTTATTAGTTTCATCATAAAGCTCTTCTCTCTGACCACCTAACATAATTCCTCTGTAATAAAAATCCCTCAGATTTGTTGTGATTTTGCTGTTGTTTAAGCTTATGTATCTGTTGTTTTCATTGGTTGTTGTAAATACGACCAAGTCCTTATGTAGTTTTTCCAAAGCCCTCAAATTATGAGAAGTAAAGATTAATTGTCCCTTGGCACTTTTGCTTAAGATTTCTAAAATTTCTCCTAGCAAATATTCAAAAATACCTGCATCTAGCTCATCTATGGCCACCAATATATTTTCATTGTTGTACATACCTATGAGCACACTTAAAATAGAGATAATTTTCTTGATGCCATCGGACTCATATCTCAGTGGAATTTTTCTGTTGTTTCTCACAGTGAGTAGCTCCACTTTGAAGGCTTCCTGAGAGTTTTCCAAAGTTTCCTTGCCGTAGTTTTTGATTTCTATTTTTAATTTTGGAATAAGTGTATTTAAAACCACATTGATTTGAATTAAAATCTTTTTTACTTGCTCCAATTGGTCTATTTCAATTACTGATAAATCAAATAAATTAAGTCCAATATTGCCCCTCATGTTGATTTTTCCACTGCCCAGCATAAAGGTAAGGGGCATACTTCTGTTGCTGCTTATGTCCCCCAGCTCTTCATTTTGGATGACAAAAACATTAAATATGATGAAATTTCTCAAAAATGCTAAAATTCTTGCGTTTTCAACGTTTGTTTTGGAAAAAGATTTTATCAAAAGTGTAAAAGTTTTTGGGCTAAATATAAAGGATGTGGAATTTTCCTGAGAAAGTCCCTTTGCTATACCAAAGCCCACCTTTTTTTCTGTGGAGTTGGCCACTTCTTTGTAATTTTTTATGGGCCTAAAAGTATAGTCATCATCATCCATATTGTAGTCTACTATGGTAATGCTTTTTTTCCACTGATTATCTTCAAATTTGGAGTAGGTCAATTTTTCTTTGAAAATTTCCACTGTAATATCCTTTTTCTCAGAAAATCCATAATCTTCAAAGGCACCACTTCTATAAGTTTTTCTCATATAAAATTTATAAAAAACCTTATAAACTTCTCTTTCATCAATTATCCTAAACTCAAAAGTAAGGGCTGCATAGTTATCATCATAAGATATAAAATTACAAAAATTAGGACTTAAACTTCTGCCCGATGCCACCATTTTTAGTAAATAAAGTCCATTGATTACAGAAGTTTTTCCTGAGCCATTTTGTCCATAAATCCCCAAAATATGGGCAATGCTTCCTGCTAAGTCACAGTTTTTCTTTGATTTTTCTTCTTTAAATTCAATTTTTCCGTACTTCACATTTTTAAAGTTTTCCAATTCCATACTTTTTAACTTTATTATTCTATTTTCCATGAATCCACCTCTTTATTAGAAATTTTAGAACAAAAAAGTTACTAATGTTTTTATTTTGTGTTGTTTATGGAATTTTTATTTAAGTCTATTTTTAAAACTATATAAAAGCTTTGTGCAAAGAGTCATAAGAAAGATACCTAAGAAACTTCCTGCTGAATCTATTAAAACATCCCTTACTTGACCTGATCTGCCTGGCACAAATAGTTGGTGGATCTCATCAGAGGCAGCATAAATTATGCATATTATCCATGATATGATAAATTTCTTGTTTATATCTTCAAATTGACAAATGAATATGAATACTAAAATCCCCAGTATCATATATCCAATAAAGTGAGCGCTCTTTCTCACAACAAATTGCAGATTTGAAATTACATCTTTTTTCACTTCTTCTGGTTGTTTTTCAAACTCTGGCACTACTGATAGTACATTTTCTATAGTTTGGCCACTGGTGTTTGATGACTGGTCGCCATTTTCGCTGGACATATTAAAAATAAATGCCATCCAAAGCACCACCAATATGGCTAAAATAATCTTTTTCATATTTTTCTCCTCTCCTAAATCAACCTTTTCTCATATAAATTAAGATTTATATAACATTATATCATAAAAAAGACCACCTTATTTAAAGGTAGCCTTTATCTTACTTTGTTTTTGCTTTTAGTACTTTTGAATAATCTCCATAAAGTTTTTCATTATTTAAGTTTTTATAAGCTCTTATTTTATAATAATAAGTCTTATTTCTAGTAAGTCTCTTGTCTGTGTAAGTATTTACTTTGCTGGAAGTTGAACCAATATAAGTATATTTTCCATTAGATGATGTGGCTCTATAAATTCTATATCCTGAAACTCCATCTTGTTTTTTCCAACTTAAAGTTAAAGTTGATGTAGTATTTTTAGTAACCTTCTCACCTGTCACCTTACTTGGATAAATTTTAAAAGTGGCACTTTTAATTCCTGTAAAGTTGCCCATACCATATAAAGTTATGGTTCCTTTTCCACTTTTTTTGTTTTCTCCATATGTTACAGAGTAGTCTTTTCCTTCTTTTAAAGTAGTTGATTTATATGTAACTTTCATACTTGGCTTTTTACTTTTGCCATCATAAACAATTTTCACATTATTATTTATATTAGAAACTTTACTCTTAGATAAATCATAACGAACTCTAACTCTACATGTAGCTTTTTTATTATTTTCTGTAACTGCTGTAATAGTAACAGCTCCAGGACTTATGGCATCAATTACACCTTTTTCGCTTACTGTTGCCACCTTTGGATTGCTACTTGTATAAGTTTTGATTTTATCATTTTTACTTAAATTAATACCATAAAATCCAAATCTTTCTCCCACTACCATAAATTTTTGCAATTTGTTTAATGCAAAAGTTTTTTTGTAGTAATCATTTGTTTTGTATGAAGTCGTTGACATGGGGTAAGACTTATTAAATGAAGATGTTCTAAATTGCTTATCTCTTATATGGTCTGAAAACTCTTTATTATTTTTCAGGAAATAATTATAAGAAACAAAAGCATTGGCAGTATAAGTTGCATCCCAAGTGTTGTCTATGTTGTACCATTTGTCTTTTATTTTTGCAATATTCCAAGAATGATACTCTGTACTTTTATTTCCTGTAATACATCTAACACTTAAACCTAATTCCTTCATCATTTTATAAGTTAATGATGAGTAACCATTACAAACTACTTTTTTCATAATAATTGCATCATAAGCTGAATGTTTTTTTAGATCATAGTCATATCTTATATTTTCAGTTATAAAATCATGGACAGCTTTTGCTTTTGTATATTCATCTTTATCGTATACATCCAATTCATCTAAAACTTTTTTTACTTCATAATCAACTTCCATCTCTTGCTTATATGTAGATAAATATTGCATTTGATAAGTAAATGTTGTTTGATCATTTTTACTTTCATCCCACTGAACATTGAAGTTGCTCCAATGTCTGTAAAGGTAATCTCCTTCACTGGATTTTCCATTGTCATAATCTTTCACTGCCATATTAAATAAATCTTGATATAAGTTATCATAATGTTTAACTTTCACAATAAATTTAATTTGGCTGCTTCTTTTTACCATTTGCTCTTTTAGATAGTTGGCTGCTTCTTGTTTAGTTTTAAAAACTCTCACCGATGAACGACTTGACATGGTATTATCTTGTGAGTAAGTTTTAATATTCAATCCATCGTATAGAGGATTTACAACTTGGCCATCTTCTTTTTCTATTACTTGTGTATTTGCACTTTGTGAAGTAGCATCTACAAAGCTTACCTCTTTTGAGAAATATAGCAAGTTAAATATCAATAAAAAACTTAAGAATAGGCTTATGTTAGTTTTAAATTTCTTCATAATTTCCCCCATAATAATTATTTTTTCAAACTATTTGTAATAGTTTTCTTTATTTAAACAATTCTGCTTATTAATTTTAAATCCTTTTTTATTTTTGTGCAACACAATAAAGTGTTATATAATTTGAGAATTTTTACCATAATCTTATTAAGTATTAATTAAAGGAGGTAATGTTTTGTTTAGATTATTAAGGAAGATAAAATTTATTTTTATATTTGTTTGTTTCATATTATTTGTGGGAGGTGTGGCAGTCTTTGGTAATTCTCATTTTAATAAAAAAGTAAAGGAAGTACCCTCTTCTACAGAAGTAAATAATTCTACCAATGAAAATAATACTAATATACTTCTTCTTGGAGAAGATACAAATTCCATGATGATTGCATCTGTAGATGAAGAAAAGAAAAATATAAGTATTACTCCCGTGGAAAATGTATCTTATGTAGACAACTCCACAAAAGAAACTTTGTTAAATTCCATTGAGAAAAAGACAAAAGTTAATCTTGATAAATTTATTCAAGTGAGTATTTCAGATATGATGAAAGTAGTATCCACAGTGGGAGGAATTACTGTTGATGTGAAAAAGGAAGATTTGAAACTTATTAATAATATGATTCCAAAGTTTTATGCTGAGTCAACTGATGATAATAAGGGTAAAATGATGCTTTTATCATCACCTGGTGTGCAAAAAATCAATGGATATCAAGCTATGGCCTATGCAGCTGTCATTGGCAATGATAAAAATAAGCAAAAGGAAGTTATTCTTTCTTTGATTGAAAATATTAAGGGTGCTGATTTTACTAAGTATATTGAAATTTTTAATACTATAAAACCTCATGTTGAAACTAATTTAACTGTGCCTGATATGATTAAGTTATCATCTAGTCAATATACCTTTAATTAATATAAATAATTAAAAAAGACTATACCTTTATCCAAAGTTATTTACTAGCTTTAAAGGTATAGTTTTTATTTTTACTTGTATAATTTTTTTATTGTAGCATTCATTTTAAAAATAATATGCCTTATGGGCATACATAATTGCCATATCTTTATTACACATTTATAAATTAAATTGTCACAGGAAATTTCTTTGTTGTTTCTAACAATTTTACAACAAACACCTATGACTTGGTTGTTTTTTACAACTTCTACCCACTGCTGGGCATCTCCATTCATTATAAAAGTTTCGTCGTCTATAATTTTTAAAACTCTGTGAAGGACATACTCCCCTGTTTTTCTTTGGATAAATACTATTTCTCCCTTTTTTATTTTTCTTATCCTTGGAGAAGTCAAAATCACACTGTCTCGCAAATGCTTTAGTATGGGAGTCATGGAATATCCCGTCACCCTCAGTTTGCACTGTCCGCCACTATTTATTATTTCTTCCATTATGGGTACTATTTCTTTACCCTCTTTGCCGTTAAAATTTCTATTATCCATATATTCCCCTCATAAAATTTAATATAGGATGTGCTATCTAATTAATTTGTATTCTTTTAATAAATCTATTCTTTTGTTGCCCACAGCAATAGTTTCCTTGGCAGTAAGTCCCACATTACTTATACTTCCCCTGTCTTTTATGTAGGTTGAAATTCTGCTAATCCAAGCTATTGGCAATAAAAAAGGATGATTTTCTAAGTATTTGTATCTTTTCTTTAGATTATCTGCCTTTGGGAAGATGGCGGCTAAGTTGGAGTTTATTTTTGAATTAGTATGGTTGTTAAAGGCATCCAAGGACATATTGGCTGCGTTTAGTCTGGACTGGTTACTGGCTCCATAAATTCCCCCGTCTATTATGTCTTCCAAAAGATTTTTTGTGTTTATGTAGTATTTATTTTTGTTTTTAGCATAAGTTATCTTCTTTTCATCAAGACCTAAATAATCTATGCCAATTTGCAGGAAGTTGACAAATAAAGTTTCGTAGCCTAAATTACTCACTTCTTGCCAAATATAATTCCAGTTGATTTTGTCAAAGTATTTATTTATATACATGACAATGTCACAAATTTGTCTAATTCCTATACCGCTGGAAACAAAATGCTTCATAGCGTGGCATATGACATATAAAAAATGCTTGTCTAAGGAGAAGGTGTTAAGTGTTACATTGTTTATGATTACTTTCTCTGAATCGTCAAATACACCTTGGAAGGTCTTCTCCATTTTTTTATAAATTTCTGAGCTGTTGCCAAATAAGCCGGTGTGTAGCTCCAAATGAAGACCTGTTTTTTTGCAAAAATAATGATAAACCTCTTCCTCTTCTTCTTGAGATAAAATTCTTTCCATGTCTTTTGATTTTAGTATTTCTTCTGCTTTTTTTAAATCTTCTTTTTTAATTAATAAATCCTCATCTCCAGATATTCTCTCATCGGGAATGGGATATAACTGTCTAAGTATGATGCCTTTAAATACAAGGATTTTTAGTCCTGCTTTGTTAAATTCTTCGTATATTTGTAAAAAACGCTCACTTCGTTGAATTTGATTGTAGATAATTTGCATGGATGTATTTTTCAAGTATTTTTGAAAATCTTTATCTGTATTTTTAAATTCTTCACTTTTGTACAAAGCTTCGTAAACTAGCGGAAGTACCTTGTGCATATTTGACAATTGTAAAATTGATTGCCAGTTATAATTATTTATTTTTACTTCTGATTTGTTGATGCTGGCCTTTAGTAATTGTAAAAAATCTTCATATGTTTCTTTCATATTGTCCCCTTTTTAAAAATCTTTTATTAACTGTTCCACTTCTTGGTGGTCAATTTCACTTACACTGCTTTTGTCTATTTTGTAAACTCTGTCACATAAATTAAGGACACTTGGGCGGTGAGTTGTCACTATGCAAGTTCTGGCATAACCCATATCCATTATATTTTTAAGCACCAGCCTTTCCGTATATACATCTAGTGCTGATGTGGCTTCATCGAGAATTAATATGGGACTTCTTCTAAGAAGTGCCCTGGCAATGGAAAGTCGCTGTGATTGACCTTCTGAGAAACCTGTACCCTTTTCACCCACAATACTGTTTATGCCCTCTGGTAATTGTTTTACAAAATCATAAGCACAAGCAGTTTTTAAAGCTTCTATTATCTCCCCATCAGTGGCATCTTCTTTTACCATGCGCATGTTGTCTGCTATAGTTCCAGAAAATATGGTATTTCCCTGAGGTACATAAGCAAAGAATTTTCTGCTGTCTGCTGAAATATTGCACTCCATATTGTTTACATCCCTGATAACTGCCTTTCCTTTTTTTATTTTGATAAGGGCAAGTAAAACTCTAACCATGGTTGTTTTACCTTCACCAGAAGGACCGACAAGGGCCACAATTTCCCCAGGATTGGCAATTATGCTGGCATTTTCAAATACTACTTTGTTTTCATCATAATTAAACATGACATTATCTAGCTCCACCGTTAATCCCTTGTCTTTTGTTTCATTATATATATGTTGAACTTTTTTATCATCCAAAAGCTCTTCATTTGGCAAATCAAAGAAATCCATAAGCCTGCCTGCCGAAGTTGTAGCTGATATGGCAGAAGGAACCATTCCCACCAAGGAGTTAAAAGATGAAGACAGTGTTCCCGATAATTGTAAAAACAAAGTCATGGTACCGTAAGTTATATGTCCTGTCCATAAACGATAAACACCCCATCCAAAGCAAGAATAAGAAACAATCATACCAACTAAGGACATGAAAGATGATGTGGCTATGGAAAATTTATTAAAATCAAGAGATACTTCTTTGTATTTGTTTTGCATATTTATTAATTTGTCGTTGAAGGAATTTATTAAGTCAAAGGCTTTTATTGATTGTATATTTTGAAAAGACTCCTCATTAAATGCCATCAAATCACTGGACACTTCCCTAGTCTTTTTATTGAAATACCTCATTTTTTTTATTAAAATTTTTGAAACAGTAAGCATAATAGGCGCACTGATAAGGGCAAGCAGGGCCATAGTTGGGTCATAATATAAAATAATTGCAAGGGCACCTATAAACTGAACAGTCTTGGTGATAAGACTTGGAATCCAGCCAATCACACTGCTTGATACTGTGCTCACATCAGTGTTTAGACGATTTAATATGTCCCCACTGTGAAAGTTGGTCATGGATAGCCAGTCACTTCTCATAACCTTGTCGTAAACCTCTTGGGTGATTTCGTTGTTTACTTTTATGCTGATTTTTGTGGAAATTCTAGAGTTGATGGCGTTTATGATAATCCCCCCAATTGCCATTGCTATGATTCCCACTACTATTGTTGCTATGTTGCTTTTGTCCACTCCTGTTACTGCATCTATTAAGTATTTTGAAAGGACACTTCCCCCAAGTCCCATTAGTGTGGATATTACTCCTAAGATTAGATAAAATGCTACGGCAAATTTGTATCTTTTTATGTATTGATACATCCATTTTGCCTCGACATACATTTCTTGGAGTAGTCCTTCTTTTATCTTTTTTATTACTTTTTTGATAAAATTCATTGTGTTCTCCCCATTTTTATTTGTTCTATAAGATAATTGTGGTTTTCTTTGGTGAAGATGTCAATTATTTTGTTAAATTTAAAAAGGACAATTTTCATTGTCCTTTTTTTGTTATATTATATCAACTTGTCTTAGTTTGTCTAAAAATTCGTCTAGGTCTTTTTCTGCTACTGTTTTTTCTACTTCGTATTCATCCAAAATTAAAGATAAAATTTCATCATGATCTTTCTCTATATTATCCCAAATAAATTTCCCAATTGAATTCATTGTTATCATCCCATTAAAAGATTCATCAGATTGTCCTATTGGTACTAATACTATTTCCCCTAAAATTTCTCTTGTTAAAAATTTTTTCTTTAGTTTCATATAAATAATCCCCTTGTTATTTTATATTTTTTAATTCTTCATATTTTAATTGTGTTTGTTCTATTATACTTTCTGTCATTTTACACATATATTCAGGTTTTCCATCTGTGCGTCCTGTCTCTGTATATGCAATTGCTCCACAACTAGAGCATGCACTTCTTATTTTACAATTTTCACATTCTTTTGGAAGATATAATTCTTCAACCTCATTTACTATCTGCTTCCACGCATTATCAAACCCATCTCTAAAAGGATATGCTACTGGAGTATTCATCATACCACATGGTAACATTCTACCATCCCAAGTTATCCAGAATAATGATTTTCCCGCTTGACAGTTTATTTTTTGTCCCTTATCAACCTCACAATCAAAATTTAAATCAGAACAATTTATTTTCAAAAGGCCATCTTTCATCATTTCTGCCCTTTTCTTAAATTTTTCTTTAGTATAAAGTAATAAATCACTTTTTACATAAAACTTAGCTGCTTCTTCTGGGCTATATCTCTCATTTTGTCCTATTTTTGATTTATCTTTTCTTACAGGTGGAAACATATATGTAGATGCTTGTAAAATCAAATCATTATCTTCTGCAAATTTATATGCAAATTCTAAATCATCTGAATTATATGGAGTTAAGGTATAATTTAATTTTATATTTATATTAGCTTCTTTTAATAAATTTATAGCCTTTGTTACTTGATTAAATCCCTTTGGATTATTGCATAGATTTCCATAAACCTCATTACTACTTCCATACAATGTGATATTTATTCTTTGTGGTGGATATTCTTTCAACCACTTTACAGTCTCTTCATCAATTAATGTGGCATTACTATTTATTGATATTATAAAACCCATTTTAAATAGTTCTAAATATAGTCTCTTAAAATCTTTATATACAAAAGGTTCTCCCCCTGTTAACAATAAATATAGCATGCCCCTATCTTTTGCTTGTTGTGCAATATCAAGCCATTCCTCAATAGTTCTATGTCTCCCAATTTTATCACATTCTTGTTTACTAAGTGTAACATAACACATTTTACATTTCATATTACACAAAGGAGTAAGCTCAAAAGCAGAACTTATAGGAACTCTAAGTTTCGCTGCTTTTTGTGTTAAAAACTTTGTAAATGCCCCTTCCCTATATTTTTGTTTCATATTAAAAATCCCCCTCTATTTTTGATTTTAATAGTTCAACTGCATCTTGATTTGGCAAACAACTCAAAAGATACACTGGAATATTGTCAATAATATCCAAAATCATATCAACCACCATATTTACAAATTGTTCATCCCATATATTTATTATCGTTTCACTGTATATATGTTTAAACGCTTCTTTTAAAGTTAATTTTTCTACTTTATTTTTACTCCCTTTTCTCAAAACTACAATTGCTGATATTGGAGTACTTATATTTTTAAATATATCAGATGAACCAGCATATGGCAATCCATATGCATACCATATTCCATTAACTTTTTGTATCGCAGTTTTATCTCCATTAATTATTTCTGCATTCTCATACTTATTCCATAGATTAGCTTGAGTTGATTTTCCTGTCCCACTTGGTGCTGAAAACAATATAGCATTATTTTTATACTTTATATAAGAAGAATGTAATAATATTATATTGTTTAGTGAAAATAATTTATCTAGCATAAGCAATTTAAATATATCAATTGTATCTTTTATATCTTTATAATCTTTTTTAATATAAATATCTATATTATTTAATTTATTTTTATAAAAAATAGTATAAGCATATATTTCCCCGTGGGGAGATTTTAAAAATTCATACCTATAATATAATTTGTCTTCATGTGAATTTATCATTGGTAGATTAGATATATTATCTAATCTACTTTGCTCTAATTTATCTACACAATATATATTGCAAGATATTTTTTTTAACTCATTATTAGTATTACTCATTAAAAATTCTTTAAAGTTATATGATTCATCATATTTTAAATCTGTATTTATTTCAAATAATAAATCTGCTATTTGGTAATATCTTTTCATGATTGTCTCCCCGTAGATTAAAATGGTCATGTCAAAATGACATGACCATAAAATAATTATTTAGTTGCCAATATATTAATATAAATTATGAGGCAAAAGCTCCTCCTTTATCAGGTCCATAGTAACAACCTACATAGTTATTTCCCCCTACATCTACCAGTTGATTACATTTTCCACTTATATTTTGATAATAATATACAAATATCTCTTCTTCATCATCATCTTTTACTGTAAAGCTACATTCACCATCATAATGACCTGCACCACTATTCATTATGCAAGTTGCTATATGTTGGTTTATTGTAAAATCCTCGATATAAAGTAGAGGTTTTCCATATTCTTTTTTCATATCTTCACCCCCTATTTACCTTGTACTACTTTTAGATATGTTAAAGATACTATTTTGCTTCCTGTATTTTTTATAGTTATAGTTCTACTAGTTCCATCTATTTTTACAAACATATCATTAGCACTATTTAATTTAGTTTCTGTTTCATTTATAGTTACTTTAGAAGCACCTTCTATAGTTTTGACTCCAAGTTGTAAAGATTTAAATTTTACAGTATCTTTTAATCTTAAAGTAACTTCTTGTTCTTTATTTAAATAAATTTCATTAGTTGGTCCAAATACCTTTGATTCTTGAGAACCTACCGTAGATTCATGTGCTTCTACTACTTCACCTTGTGAATTTGTATACTTAGTTATCCAATTTTGTCCTGTAAGAGTTAATACATTAGATATACTATTTAAAGTATTATTTCTTAAATGATATAATTTAGCATTAGCCTCACCGTCTTTATCATATATATCACCTACTGTAGTATCTTTATTTTTATCCAAATCTACTTTTGTATCCTCACTAATTGGGTTATATATACGTACACCATCTAAATAATAAGTTTGACCTTTATAAACAGTTATCTTAACAGTATAAGTTTTTCTTGTTAAATCATTAAAACTAAATACAGGTATTTGATATCTATCTCCATCAACAGATACAGAATTTATTATTTGTCTAGCAACTCTTGTAGTTCCGTCATATAATTCTACTTTTACTTTACCTGTTTTATCAGTAACTCTACTATATATGTCTATACCAGTTCCTGTAAATTCAAATTCAGCAGTTTTTGCTGTATCTCCTGCTGTTACAGAGTAAACTGTTCCACTATCATGTAAGTTGTTTGCATAATTAGTATCACTACCATATTCTTTGTCACCAAGTATAGAGTCTATTTTATCTTCTCCTATAGCATTCCATCCTTCACCGTATTTTATTACAGTAGTTAATTTTCCATTAACTATAGTTCCATCACTAAAGTTATCTTCATAGTATACACTTGATGCTGGCATCACACTAACCTTTGCATTACTTCCTCCATATGAATAAGTTGCAGTGTCTACTTTGTCCATAAACTTAGTTGGAGTGTATTTTACTTTATTATAAGCAACTACAGCCTTACCTTGTGTTAATGAACTAGAATCTATACTTAATGTTCCAGTTTTACCATATAATTTATCATTATTAAGTACGTCTATTGTTAATGTTTTACCAAAATCTATAACTACAGCATCGTTAACAAGTTGTGGTTTTATTGTATTTGTACAAATAAAACGATATGATGTACCTTGTCTATTTTTAATTATATTATATTCATTACCACCTAAAAGGCTATCACTTGTGCCATGTTGCCAGCTTGAAGTATATAAAGTACTATCGTCTTTTTCTGTAACTACATATATTCCATCTTCAAAATCAAAGAATCTTGCAGTTTGACCTTCTTGTAAAGTTAATTCGCCTTCATCACTAGTTGTATAATTACCTTCTATTTCTGAGTTATTTCTATCATATAAAATATATGGTTTACTTTTAAATAACTCACCATCTTTTTTAACTGTAAATGTATAAACTTGATCCTCTATACTTTCTTTATCAGTACTATTTGATGTAGCGCTATCTAAAGATTTACTTATTTCTAGTGTATCTGGTGGTGGCATATTAAATTTAATTCTACAGTTTGATGCACCTTCACCACGTTCTAGATAAAATACTTGTAAAGTATGTGGTTTATCAGATCTTAAGAACACATCTTTAGCTCCTAATACACTGTTAGCATAAAGATTTCCACCCATTGTTGAACCACCTGTAGTTCCTGAAACTTTTCCAGCTACTGCTCTATTACAAGTTATTTTTCCTGTAGCAAAGTTTACTGAACCACTTACTGGGTCATGTATACCACCTAAGTCTAAAACTAAATTTCCATCTACAAATACCCAAACATCATCATCACCAGTAAATTCAAATGTCATATCTTTTCCATTTACTTTTCCATCGTTAGTTGTATAGAAATTAGTTGTCATAGCCATACCAAAGTGATAAATTGGTGCAGAAGAGCTGGTTGAGCTTGCATTATTAAATGGGAAAAATCCACTCTTGACTCCACTAGCAACATTAATACTATCAAAAGTTCTAGATGATGTAATTAATGTTAAATCATTACCAGGATTATCTTTAAAATATGCATCATTTTTAGAACTATCAAATGTATAATAGCCATCACTATCTTTTGTAAATGGAAGTTGAACCCCTGTATATGATTTTTTACCTACATTAGATGATGTAAATATGCCACCTTGTGGTACGTTAAAAGCTATTGTACCATTTTCAAATTTAGATTTTGCTAAACCAGTGTATGCTCCCCCACCTGCACCAGTCCAACCATTGTAGCCAGTACCTTTTCCATTATTAAATTGTAAACCATTTGAACCTGCCATTTGATTTATGACACTAGTGTCATAGTTATACAAAGTGACCGGAAAATATTGTATCCCATCATCTGTAGCTTGAGTATCTACAGATGATGATGCTGCATATGATATATATGCGCCTGTTGGCATAATTCCTAATACTAACATTATAGTTAGAATAAATGAATATACCTTTAATAAAACTTTTTTCACTTTAAGTTCCCCCCTTATTAGATTATATAAAATTAATTTTTAGAAACTGTATTTATATTTTCTAAAAATAATTTCCAAATACCCCTTAAATATAACTTATTTTTCTGTATCTACCATCACAATTTTACTTGATTTTGTAAAGTGACTAGTTTTTGTTGTAAGCTTTTTACCCTTTTCTACATTTTCAAATTTAGCTCTATATGTTATTCCCCCTAGATAAGAATTGTCTTTTGTATTCTTATAATAAACATATACTGTTCCTAAGTCCTTATTAGATATGTTCTCCACAATAATATCAGAACCATTTGCAGATACTTTTACCTTATTTTCACTCATAGGAAGTTTGTCAACAGATGCATATGTTGCCTCTTCATACTTATAACTATCCCCGCTATTATAAGATATGCTTCCTGTTGACTCTATAACTGTCACAGTTTTACCTGCAGGTAAGTTTGTTAAATCAAAAGTTGCTGTTTTCTTATTGTTGATTTGTAATTTAATTTGACCATATTGTAAATCTTTTTTAGAAGTATTTTTGACTTCCAAAGCTAGTATATTGCTAACTTTTTTATCGCTACCATTTTCAACAAATTTTCCAGAATAGCTTTTAATTTTGTTTATTTGCATACCTGTTGATGAAACTTTATAAGGTGTTTTTATACTATTATTAGATGATTTATCTGAATCTTTCTTTGTGTCCTTTTTATTTTCTTTATCTTTGCTTTCATTTTTATTGTCTTTGGATGTTGTAGAATTTGAGTCTTTATCTACTTGTGTTGTGTCATTTGAATTGTCTGATTTATTGTCTTTAGTTTTGTCATCATTATTATTGTTTTTTGCGTCATTACTTTCTGAGTCTTTGTTTTCTGCGTCATTATTTTCCGAATTTTTATTTTTGGAAGATGACTGTTGCTCAGAAGTAGAAGATTGCGTCTCGTTTGCTTTTTCACTGCTACTTACTTGATCTGTGTAAATTTTCCAACCACCAAGTCCCACAATTAAAACTGCTATTATCCCTATTATTATTTTTTTGCCCATAACTCCTCACCCCCATTTAAAGTTACTATTTTGATTGCATAAAATCCTAATATAATAAATTATACCATATTTTACCATATTTTGAAGTCCTTGTGTTCCTTTTTACGTTTATTTGAAATTTTTTATTTTATTAAGAATAAACAAGCCATGATTTTCACCATGACTTATCTATTTTATATCCTTAACCTTTTTCTTAGTACATCAGTAACTATCCTAATCTCATCAACCCTAAACAATATGACCAATCCACCATAAACACCGGCACTTAGTATGACAGCTATCATCAAGACAACAAACTCCCTCTCGCCGCCAGTTGAAGTAAACCTCATCATATAATGATAAGAATAATATGCCACAACACCCATAACAAGAGATGCTGCCAAACTCTTTAAAGTAGCCTTCATAATCTTATCCTGACCAAAGTATCCCATCTTCTTTTTCAAACTTCTAAACAGTAGCATAATACAAGCAATAGAAGACAAACTAGTAGCCAGTGTCAGCCCTGCCAGTCCCCAAAACTGTATAAAGACCACGTCCATAACCATATTCACACCCATGGCAATTACACCATTTATCATGGGAGTCTTCGTATCTTGCAGCGAATAAAAAATTTTACCCAGCACATCTCTCAGACCATATGCCACCATTCCTATGGAATACATGGCAAGAGCCAGGGCAGTTAAATAAGTACCATTGGCATCAAAGGCACCCCTCTCAAATAAGACCCTAACAATAGGCAGTGCCAGCACAATAGTCCCCACAGTAATAGGTAAAACTAAAATTATGACACAATTTATACTTTTTATGACAGATGCAGTGAACCTCTCCTGATTATTTTCACTGGACAACTGAGATAACATGGGATAAATCACCGATGAAATTGAAGTTATAAAAATTGCTATGACAAAAGAAGTCAGCTTGTTGGAATAATTCAGCGCAGAGACAGTCCCCACTGGTAGTGTGGATGCCAAAGTCCTATCCACCAATGTGTTTACCTGATTTACTGCCACTCCAATTAACACAGGCATAATAAGCCATGCCATTTTTTTAATATATTTATCTTTTATATCAATAACTGGTACATATCTATAACCTTGCTTTATGGCATAAGGCAATTGGAAAACAAACTCCGACGCCATTCCAATCAAAGTCCCCCATATCATCAAATAAGGTCCATGTTTTATACTTAGCAAAGTTGCTACTATTATAATGATGTTTTTTGGAACACTACTAAGACCTGGCATGATAAAATCATTTTTTATCTGTAAATATGAAGTCATCACATAACTAAGTCCTGTAAAAACTATTCCCAAAATTGTTATTCTCGTAAAGTTTATGGCAACTTGCAGAGCTTCTCCTTCGTATCCCACAGCAAATACATTGACAATTTCCTTTGTAAAAATAAAACCAAGCACCGATAATACTATGCAGGCTAATATAACTAAGTTGAACACATTGTTTATAAATTTAAGAGAGGCACCCTCTCCTTCTTCACTATGTACTTCCATATACATGGGAATAAGAACTGTCGCCAAAGTGCTGCCTATTATGGCAAATATAACTTGAGGTATGTTCATAGCTGTGACGTATGCATCACTGTAAATACTCGTACCATAGCCTGCTGCCAGCACCAGCTCCCTACCAAATCCTAATATTTTTGCTATTATTGTTGCCACCATCAATCCAAAAGTGGCTCTTGCTAGTTTACTCATATTCTTGCTCCTTTATTTTATTGCATATAGATATTATAGTATTTTCTAACAATTTTTTATACGATTTTCTAACATTTTTGCACAAAAAAGTAGAAGCATCGCTTCTACCTATTTGTTAGTTAAGGTGCTTTTTTATTATTTCTTTCACCTTTTCTATATCGATTTTTGTGAATTTTGAAATAGTCGCTTCGTCAAGGCCTTCACCTAGCATATTTAACACTATTTCTGCTTGGTTTTGTTCTATACCTTGCTTCATGCCTTGCTTTATTCCTTGCTCTATACCTTGCTCTATACCTTTTTCAATTCCCTTTTTCTCAACTTCTGGATCATATAAACTTTTCGTCATAATATTCACCTCTTCTTCTAAGTTTTCATCCTCTATATAATTTTTATTTAAATATTCAATTAAATTTTGAATTGCGAGTAACATACTGTGGAAATCTTCGCCGAGGATTTCATCTTGTTCAAATAATTCTTTTGACTCATTGGCTAGTTTTGTAGCTAAATTTTTAGCCACTACAGATAGTTCCTTAATTGTATTTATATCGTTTTTCTTTTTAGCTGTATTTAATGTCTTTCTCAAATTGAATAATTGAAGTGGAAGTAACGGATACATCTTCTTTAAAATTTTCATTAAACATACTGTTTAGCAGTTTTACTAATACTTTTTCCGAGCTGTTGAATAAAAATTTTAAAATTTCATCTAATTTTACTTTTTCTTGCTTCAATATTGTACCTACTTTCCTTACATTTATTATAACTAAAATTTTTCTATTTGAATAGAATCACTTTAGTCATATCTAATTCTTTACAGAAAAGCAGTTTTTTAATCAAAATTCATTTCATTCATATCGCCAACGACTTCGTCCGTTGCTCAAAATTCACTTCGTTCATGTCGCCAACGACTTCGTCCGTTGCTCAAAGTTCACTTTTGAAATCAATTTGATAGCTGAGTACTTATTTTCAAGTTGACAACTTCAGGTGGATTATTAAATCTAGGTACTTTTTGTTTGCCTGAACCCAGTCCACTAGTTATAAGGATTTTTATCTTATTCAAATCAAAAAGTCCTTTATCATACTTAGGAAACCAGCCCTGATCTCCCACATACAAACCTCCCTTAAAAGGAACCCTAACTTGTCCACCATGAGTATGACCACTTACCACCAAGTCTACATCCCATATTTTTGATGCATTGCCAAATATAAAGCTGTCTGGTCTGTGTGCCATCATGATTTTGTAGCTATCTGTATTTTGGAAATCAGTTAAAAAATCATAAACTCCTTCTTCCATGGTATCCTTGTCCACATCATTGTTGCCATTTAGCCCAAAGGCATAAGCATACATACCACCAATTCTGATGTTGTTTCCATTGATTTTTATATCTTTGTATTCATTATCCAAAACAGTAACGCCCACATCTTTTAACTCTTTTACTAAATCTGATGTACCTGATTCTATGTAGTCTTTGTCTGTATTTCCCAAGGAATAAAATACTTTGTTATTTTTGCATAGGTCTTTCATAAGGTTTGTAACTATATGGCTGTTTGCTGAGTCTGAGTTTACTACATCGCCTACTACTAAGATTATATCTGGAGAAAGTGAGTTTATTTTATCTATTAGTTCTTTGTTCTTTTCTCCCAGCTCATTGTCGTGAAGATCTGATATGATGACTAGATTTATGTCTTTGCTTATTTTTTTATTTTCTATTGTGTAGTTATTTTCTGTAATCTTGTTGTATGATATGTATACTTCATAATAACAAAGTGAAATTATTGCTATTAAAAATATTAAAATACCCACAATCCATTTTCCCCTTTTTTTCATATTATCCCCCCATGTCTAATTAAATTTCCCTATTTAAATTATGTCATATGAAAAAAACTTTTTCAATTAGAAATGCTAATCATCAATAATAGCACTGTGAGTATCAACACCTGCATAGCCATCCACTTTTAGTCCCCTAGATTTTTGATAGCTCATAACTGCAGCCTTAGTTTTACTTCCAAAACTTCCATCAGCCTCAATATTATACCCTCTATTAATCAAGGCTTTTTGCAGCCACACCACATGCTCTCCCTTATCACCCATTTTGAGATAATGCTTCTTAACAACATCTTTAGTCGCCTTTCCATAAATACCATCCACTACCAAATTACATTTATATACCTTATTAAGAGTACTTTGCAAATACCTAACAATATACTTTTCTTTATTTTCTTCCTTAACTTCTTCTTTACTTTCCTTTTTTGATGAACTTCTATTTGACATATAATCTTTTATAAGAGGATAAAAATTATTAACAAAAGCCCTTCTTGAATTGCCAAATCCCATAAAATTTGTCCCCGGGCAAGTCTTTCTAGATTTACCTTTATAATAATCACCAAGATAAGTCCCACCACTAGTAAACCAAGCATGAGCCCTAATAGTAGAAGTGGAAGGAGTCAAATTCAACTTCTCACATAGTATGGCGTAAACTGCTATGACAGCTTCTTTTTGCTCCACCTTCATCACGTCCTTATTTTTATCAAAATCACCATAAATCTCAATACAAATCTTATTAGCATTCCAGCCAGTTATGCCCACGGGAGTCTTATTAATATCCCTGCCTGTTGTAATCTTTCCATTGGGAAAAATATTAAAATGCTGGGCTATACATGACCAGCCCTTGCTTTTGCCATAGTAGTCCAGATTTATAGTTCTCACCAACTCATCTTCTGTAACTCCCTTTGATTTATAAAAACAAGCATAATTGGGCAGTGCCATATGATGAACTTGTAGCCCATTAATTTTGCGTCTTATTTTTAAATTTTTTATATAAGTCTCAAACTCATCTATATTATCAAATCGTATAAACCCATTTCTTTTCTCACTCATATTAACTCCCCCTATTTAAAATGGGCACCCCACCTAGAGTGCCCATTTATACTATTTAATGTTATGAATATTTTTCGATAACTCATTTATGCTATCTGTCAAAGCCTGCATTTTACCCTCTATGCGAATCAATAAATATATTGAAACAGCAATGGGAAATCCCAAGTTTGCAATCATAGCAGATATATTTTCCATAAAAACACTTCCTAACTATACTTCCAAGTCATACTCAGTAGTATCACTTGCAACTACTTTGGCAGACACACACTGAGCTAGTTCATATCCCTTTGGCAAGAATATATTTTTTTCCTTAATTAAATTCATAGCATCGATTATATTTTGCTCAGTTAAATCATCACTGGGATCATCAATAGTCAAAGTAAAAGTATTGCCTAAAGTATTTTTAAAAGTCATTAAAAGCTTTTTCTCTTGCATATTTACCCCTCCATAAAATTAATTTTTTAAGCGAAATTTTATTCTGATAAAGATGTGTTATCAACTCTGTTAACACCACTTAAAGTATGTTTTTGCAAGCCTACTAGGGCATTTACAACAGCCATTATGTCCTCATTGGAAGCAGATGATTTTATAGACGAAAAAGTTTTTGTCTTTATAATTCTGTCACCATCCACATTTGCTCCTTGATCAAATTTAACCTTAACAGAAGATGCATTTGGTGTAGAAACTACTGCCATACAAATTACCTCCTTAATATATAATCAGTAAGCTAGCTCACTTTCTAATTACATAATAGCTGAAAATCCTTGTATGTAGTTAAAACATATGACATCAACTTTTGTCTAGAAATCTAAAGTCGTCTTTTGTTATTCTTATAATTTGACTTACAGACAAACCATATATTTTTGATAACTCCCTGGCATTAAATCCATTGTAGGCCTTTCTTATTTCCCTGTTTCTAGCTTTCTTTTTCAATGATTTGTAATAAGGTATATAAAGAGCATCTCCTCCATACTCTTTGATAATTTTTAGAAAATTTTCCATACCCACAATTTCCAACATATTTATCATATTATCAGGTATATCCTCCCTTTTTATCTCCATAAAAATCTCCCCTTTCTTACTTACCATAAATTCTATAATTCAACTTCCCTCCCTTAAGCTCCATATTATAATCCTTTGCCATTTCCAAAATCCTACTGCCTATGGCCTCATCAATTTCTATCAGCTCCTTGCCACCTTTTTCCGTACTCATAATCATGGGCAAATTATTAAAATATCTATAATTCACTATCTCAAACATTATATTTATATCACTTAGTGTTATATTTCCCTTAAACAAATCATCAATCAAAAGGACCTTGCACTTTTTATATCTGCTCATGATTTTTTCATACTCATCCATATTCATAACATTTTGCTTTATTTTCATAATGCTTTCCCTATATCCCATATAAATTACGCCCACACCTTCTTTCATAAGAGCATTGGCTATGGCAAAACTAAGATGCGACTTGCCACCACCCACACTTCCCATGAAAATAATGCTATTTTTGCGACTATCTTTAATTTCTTCAAAATTTTTCACATATTCCCTAGCCATGTTATAAGCATTTAAAATTTGTACATTCCTAGAATAATCAAAATTATCAAAGGTCTTGTTGGCAAATTCCTTGCTTATGCCACTTTTTGATAAAATCCTTTCAGCCTCCCTCAACTCCTTGCAACTACAAGGAACTGCCCCCTTATCTGTAAGTATATATGTCACATCTTTGCACTTTTGGCATTTGTATTTATTATCGTCATTATCCATAGAGCTGTCTGACTTTTCTAAGTTCTTCTTCACTTGGTTTTTCATAGAGATCATCATCTTTATTCTTTTCCCTTCCTTCTCTTTCTTTTATTTCTTTTAAAAATAATGCTCTAACCTTTTCTTTTGCCACATCTTTCAAAACAATTTTCAACAAAGATACATCTTGCACTTTTTTTAATTCTGAGGAAATACAATCCATAATAGGCTTTCCTCCCAACTTGTTCATATTGTACTTTGCCCAGTGAACAATGGCTATTTCATGGGTATTTTTGTTGTATTTTATCATATGGTATTCATTTTCCAGCTTGTCCATCAATTTAGCCACCATTTTTTCACTAATCCCCGTATAAAAAGCTATTTCTTTTACAAGGATTCTATATACGCCTATTTGAGTTGTATTTCCATTTGTTAAAAAAAAATAAACAACAACTTCTCCTCTTTACTAAACTTCTCCATGATTTTTTCGTCCTTCCAAAAGGATAAATAAACATGTCTGTAAATAGCCATATAAAAACCTCCTATTTTATTTTAAACATTCTAATACTTGTCGTTTTAGAGTATTTATTGTAAATTTCCGGATCTTCTTCTTTCAAAGCTTTAGCATCAAAAGAAGTTCTCTGAACCTTCTTCCAAGTGATTTTTCTACTTTTCACATAAGCTATTTCATTTTCCTTCATAAGGGACATTATGTTTTGTTCTATCATCTCCTTTTCACTTTTTAGCTTGGACATGTTGCTTACTATCTCATCATATCTAGACAAACTCTCATCTAAATCATCACTTAAAATTACAGCTTCATTTACTGTATCCATATAAGCTGCTCTTATAAATTTGCCATACTCGGCACTTCCCATGGGTGCATCTGTAGTTTTTTCTTTGCTTTTTCCAAATACTTTTATCATTTTTATCACTCCTCAATATTAAATTCTTTTAATAATCTTTTTGTAAAATATGACACACCTTCTGGCGTAATATAAAGGGAATAGCCCCTAATTTCAAACAACCCTTTAACTATATACTCGCTTTTAACAAAGTTTTTGTCCTTTATTCTGTAAGTATATCCCCTGTTATTGAGCCAACTATGTATTTTATTTCTGCCAAAGGGCACGCCCTTATCTCTTATGATTTTGGCAAATTGACCAATCTTAATAGGTGCAACATCACTGTCTTTTTCTGCTATATATTCATTTGCTACTATTTCCTCACCACCTTTCATATTTTCTTCCAAAGTTGCCACATACTTTTCTTGAATAGTCAAAATCTCCATTTGGGCGTGTATACTTTTTTTCAAATCATCTAAATTTTTATATCCACTCATTTTAGTCCTCCTTATTTTAATCTTTGCTAAGTTCTAAGACTTTTATCTTTAACTTATATCTAAAGTATATATTTTTGAAAATTGAAACTTTGCCAAAGTTCAATCTTTTGTATTTTTGTATAAAAAAAACTATGACAATTTTCATAGCTGAGTGTTTCAAATGTATAGACTTATAAATCCTTTTAATAATAAGTTTTTCATAGCTTCTTCTATATCATTTTTCGATAAATTTTTATATTTTTTGCATAAATATTGGTGAATTTCTTTTATATGACCATCAAGATTTTGTTCTTCTCTTTCTGCTAAATAAGAAAATACTTCTCTTTCCAAATCATTATCAATTATAGATTTAAAGTGATTTACATAAGACAATATATAATCGTCGCTTTTCATCATCATCCTAAGGGCAAGTTTGCTTTTAGATAAAATAGTTCTGTACTGATGGAGATTATTTGGCAGTGAAAAATTATTTATCACATCTTTCAAATAACTTCTGTCCACACAGTAATAAGTAACCTCATCCATGTTAAAGTTTTTATTTTCTTTGTAATATAATAAAAATTCCATAATTCTATTTTGTTTATTATCATAAAATTCTTCTCTGGAACTAATAGCATGATCAAAGGCAGTATTTACATTGTAATTTTTCATGTTTTTTATATAATACTCCATCCATTCATGTTCTTGTAAAAGCATATCATAATCTATTAACTTTTCCATGTTTTTAGCATTACCAAAGGATATATACTCCCTCATGGCAAAAATCATCCTAAGACCCACATTCCAGTCTCTATCTTCTATTAAGATTTTAGTTCTTGAAATTTTTGTTTTTATAATTTTTTCATCGTTCAAATTATAAAGGGTGTCGTATATGTTGTTTATATTTTCATAAACTTTTTTCATATCAAAAGCTTCTATTATCATCGGATTATTCTTTAAGGATTGATTAAAGTTAGATTTGTACATTTGAGTTATTTCATAAATTTTTCTATCGATTAGTGTTGGGTTTGTAAGGTTTTTTATTGCTTTTTGCGCTATAGTTTTCTTTCTTTGGATTATGTAAATTGATAAGTTAACGCCTTTGTCTGGATAGTATTGACTGAATATGTCCATGGCTTTTTGTGTTGATCCTATTTCTATGTTTATTTCTCTTAGTATGTCGTCTTTAGGTAAGAATAAATTTGTTTCTATGATTTTTATTATTTTTTCCATTTTTGCAAGGCTTTTTATTACATCTCTTGGTAAATTATTATATTCTTCATTTATCATATTCTATCCCGACTCCCTTACGGTTTTTATTTTTATTTTATATTTTATATTTTTATTTTATATTTTCATTTTTATTTTGTTCACTTGTGGTGTACATCTCGATGACGTGTCGTAATTTTAGTATATTTTTTGATAAGGTGTATATGTCGATTTCTTTAAGATTGGTGTCTTGAAATAAATATAGCAGTAGTAGTTTATCTTTCTTTTTGTCCATATTATCACCTACTTGCAGAACAGGCTTTCGTATTTTTCTTCTAATGATCTATTATGATTATTTAGCATATAATCCATATAAACTTGGGGTGGTATTTCTATTTTTTCTTGTAAAGTAAAGTCTTTTTCTTTTATGTATTTATGTGGTGTAATATTAAACTCCCTCTTAAAAGCTTTTAAAAATGCACTGTCATCTGTCCAAGGAGCAAGATCACTTTCCTTAATAGTGACTGTGTTTCTTTTTATTTCCAAAGCTATCAAAGTCAGTTGTCTGCGCTTTCTATAGACTTGGGGTGTCATATGCCATATTTCTTTGAAGCATTTGTTAAAGTATTGGTAGCTGTATCCTGTTATGTTTTTTATATCATCTTCTGTAAAGCTGCTATGGTAGTTTTCTTCCACGTAGTTTATAAATTTTTTAAATGATTTTATCATGTTAATCCCCCTTTTTTTACTTATATCTAAAGGGTATGATATTTTTCTCTTTTTTGCAATTGTATATTTTGAACATACGTTTAAAATTAATTGTTTTTTTTGAATATGTGGGATTTTAGGGGGGATTTGTGGCAAAAAAAGAGTCTAATTTATATAGACTCTATAGTTTTTAATTTTTTCTTCTTGCAATATCAATATATGGTAAATAAAATTATTAAAAATAAATACATTTGAATTAATATTAACTTTTAGTCGTCCATTTTTTATAAGTTATTTTATCTGTAATTTTTCTTTTCTTAAGGAATAAAGTACGTTGTTATTTTTTACATTATCATATCATGTTTTTTATAATATCTAATGTTTAGATTTTAAATTAAATATATTATATTTATATGATTATACATCTATCCTAATATTACAAATTATTTGATTAATGTATTCATTATCCTCTAAACTTTCAACATTGTCACCATTTTCTACTTCATTATTATATTTTCCATATATTTTTATTTTTTTATTGCAACTTCTCAAATAGTATTCATATTGTAAATCTATATGTCCAAAATCTAATGCTTGGTATCCACTTTTATTTAAATCATATGCTAAAATAGATGCTGTTGGTCCTATGGATAAAATAAATAAATATTCTTTATTCAATTTCAGGCATTCTGATAAAATTTTATCATATACTGAAAATGCATTTTTAGAAGGTACCAATATTCTTTTAATATCCTCTGCACCCTTAAATAAATCATTTCTTATACCTATTCTAGATAATTCTCCTTCAACAATTACAATATTTCGATTTTTCCACACTTATTTAATTTGCTTAATATATTTACTACATCCTTTTTTATCTTTATAAGCTAAATAAAACCTTGTCATAAAAGAATCACAATAAACTTTATTATCGCTTAATAAATTCATAATTTTCTTCCTATTAAATGCCATATACCTATACCAATATTTTTTAGGTTCATCTTCAAATTTATTTAAACTTCCAAAACTATTTGGTATACCTGTCAAATGCTTACTACTTTCATTGTATAATATATATTTTAATCTATTAGCTAATTCAGTATCAAAATCCTGAAAACCAATACTCTTTCCATATATTATGTTAAATTCACCATCTCCAAAACGTGATAAAGAATATCTATCTTTTTTAATATACTCTAGCATTTGTTTATCATGCATAATATTAGGTTTTTTTTCAATATAACTCAATACACGATCAATAATTATTTTAATTTCAATATACAATTCCTCTTTCTTCAACATAAATGCAACCTACCCATTATTCATATGCTTCTATAAACTTACTTTTTATTTTTTTTATCGGCTTAGTAATAATTTGCTTTTCATAATCATTCATACTTAACTTAAATGTTAATATTAAAAATATTAATGTATAAATAATAACACCTAATAAAAACTTACTAAGTGTTTCTATTCCTATATAAAATACACATATATTTCCTAAAATAATCATTAAAATAGGAACTTTACTCATATTACAAATATTTTTCCAAAATCTTATTATATCCAATTCTATTACCTTATAATAATATATATTCATTATCAAAATATTTCCTATACAAAACGCAATACTTGAGCATACTGCTGCACCAATGATTCCATAGAATTTTATTATAATCGCTGTTGATATTACATTAATTATAGCAACTATAAGATATACAATTGCTCTAAATTTATGCTTATTTTGAGCTACAATAATATTTAAAGCCACATTTTGAATTAAAGGAACTATTAATGGTATCATTGTTAATAATGCAATAGTATATGACTCCTCATAACCTTTACCAGCTATAAAGATAATAAATTGTTTACCAAATACAATAAATCCTGACACTGTAAGAGAAACTATTATATATTGTAATCTACCAGTTTTAATAAGTAAATTTGATAACTCATATTTTTGTGAATTATTAAATACCATTCCTGTGATTTTAGGAGTTAAAACTCCAGTTATTCCAAGCGCTAATTGTTGAACCATATTATTAAACGTTCCACCTACATTATATATTGCTACTGATGCAGTACCTATCATTGCTCCTATTAAAACCTTATCTGTAGACCAATATAACATGTCTACAATTGAACCTAAAAATATAAATGCAGAAAAATCTATAATTTCACTTAAAATATTAAAAGGCATACTTCTAAATCTTGGTCTTACATTTAAAACTTTAAAACAATATATAATATTTATAGGTATTATTATAGCTTGGAGTATCGTAGAAGCTAAAGTCATTCCTATTGATGCAAATCCCAAAAACAATGCAAATAAATTAAAAATAGGTGTAGCTATTGTTGAAATCATATCAATAACTTTCCTAAATATAAATTTTTCATGTGATATAGTAATAGATGAAAATACGCTCCCAGGGAAAGAAATTGCTGTATTAAATGACATTATAATTATTAATATTTTAAGTTTAGCAATTTCAGGTAATGTAAGTCCATTAGAGAAAAATTTATCTGTTAAAAACACTAAAATTATACCACCGATACATACTAAAATACCTAAAATACTATAGAGAAATAAAAATAAGCCTATAATTCTCTCCTCATCCTTTTTATTATTCAATACTCTATACTTAGTTATATACCTAATAACCGCACTACCTAGTCCAAAGTTTAATAAAGATAAATAACTTATTACTGAACTAGCTAAACTGTATAAACCATATTCACTTTGAGTTAATAGTCTAAGCATTATTGGAGTATATATTAAAGGAACGATACTTCCTATACCTAAATTTATATATGATAAAATTACACCAGTGTGTAATTGATTTAACCTTTTCATATATTAATCTCCTTATAATTTCATAACCTTTTTAATATTAATTTTAGTTTTTTCTTTTATTATATAAACATTATTTTCTAACCTTTTTTTTATAGGCAGTTTTGTATATTTATTAATTAATTTGCATATATTAATGTTAGTGTTATTTAAGTATTTATAAAAATGTTCTCTATATTTATTGTCTTCCACTGACTTTATTAGTGCTGGATTTCGCTCAACTACTACATTAATAGGAAACCTTTTAAATTTTATATCGTCTTTAGATATTCTATCAAATATCACTGTACCTTTTTTAGTATTAATGCATACTAAAGATACGCCTTTACTATCATAAAAATCACTATCTATAGTTTCAATTCCCCAAAAATCTCCTAAAGTAATATCGCTTCCACTTGTAAAATTTTTAAATTGACAGTTTGTACAAGAAGGCCTTCCATAAAGATTCATTAGAAAACCTTTCATATACAAGTTATCCACTCCTTTTTCAGTAATAGACTTCTTATTTATAAATTCTATTTCTATATTATAATTTAGCCATCCATTATCTTTGTTTCTAAAATTTATTGTTTTTATTTTAGACTTATACTTTTTTTCCATAAAATTTAAATATTTATTATAAACCATTGGACTTGGTACACTATGACATATAATATCAATGCAAATCAAATTATCATAATCTTTATTTAAAAATGTCTTTAATCCTGCTATTTGACAAGGTGTACCAGTAAATAATACTTTTTTACCTTGTTCTAAGTGTAATTTTACATTTTTATAAGTATTTGTAGTATTACTTTGTACATATTTTGAGCCTCTAAAAAAAATTAGTTCTTCATAACTTGATGTATAATCATGAATGACTTGATTATTTTTATCAAATTTTGCTCCATAAACAATACCATTTTCACTTATTATTATTTTTGATAATATTGTAAATAATCCACCAGATGAACTCTTTTGTCTTATATTCTTATTTTTAGAATAACAACCAAATATTTCAGGGGTAATAGATTTTTTATCTTTTAATATTGGACATCTCATTTTACATAAATTACATTCAATACATGTATTTTTATCAATTTTAGGATATAAGAACCCCTCTACATCTTCTACCATATCTATACTTCCTGTAGGGCATATATTAAAACAACTATTGCATCCACAACATTTTGATTTATCTTTTATATTTATCATTTATTGTGTTACCTCTGTTAATTTTTCTATTTCTTTTTTTACATCTAGAGATTTATTTTTATAATATGGCATAAATGATTGTAGATGTAATCTAATTTTCTGTTCATTTTTTTCTATCCACTTAAATGAATTTATTAAATCTTTATTTGTCTTTAATAATTGAACTGGTAATACATAGTTTTCAGATGTTCCAAATATATCTTTTGCAATTCCTCTTGCTTTTACAGAATATCCTACAACTAATGTTGGTACATATGTTGAATATGCTGCTATAGTAGCATGAGTTCTAGCTCCTATAAAAAATCTACATCTCGATATATATCCCTTTAATTCCATACAGTTGCAATCTTCTATCATAACTACCCTGCCACTATCCTTAAACATTTCATATAACTCTAAAAGTGGCACTCTATCATCGTTATTATCCCAGACAACATGTGGAATTAATGCTATCTGCATATTTGTATTATTTATAATGTACTTTATAAGTTCTTCATAATTATCTTTTGTTATTCCTTTGTTATTTTCACAATTAATTATTAAAGGACTTACATTTATACCTACAGTATTACCTTCTTCAAATCCTTTTGGTAATGGTAGTTCTTTTTTATCTAATTGAAATGCTGGATCTGGATATAATTTTGTGTTTGGATTTACTTTTTTTAATGCCTCATATGATATTGATTCTCTTGATACTATTAGGTCATATTTTGATAGGTCATTTGCCACATCCCCATTAATCACATCTGGCTCAACAGAACATCCCCATAAAACTGTCTTTGCTCCCTTTTTTCGTATATTATTATTCAATGCTCCTATAATATCTGTGCCTGGATAACAATAATTATCCCCTCCTATTGAAAAGCAAATATCATCTTTTTTTATATTATATAAAATATTTTTTCTTCTATTTTTAATTACTGTATCTATTTTATTGTTAATTTTAATATCTAAAATACCTAATATATTTTTTAAACTGTATTTATTTATGACTTCCTCTTTATCATCTATAATTTCACATATCTCATTTAATCCATATTTTATATCTTCATTTGGTCTTATTGAAAAAAGTGATAAATCTTCTTGTAATATTTTTGATGTTCCTCTTACTATAGCTTCGCATCCATGATTTTTACTACCTGAATGATAATATAATTTAATTCTACTCATTTACTAAATCCCCATTTCTCATTTTTAGTATTCTAGCTGGTGATCCTCCTACTACGGCATAGTCTGGAACATCTTTAGTTACCACAGCTCCTGCACCTAAAATACAGTGATTGCCTACTTTTACCCCTGGTAATATTATTACTCTAGATCCTATCCATACATCATTTCCAATAATTAAAGGTGTTTCTGGTTCAAATCCCTGTTCGCACATTGGAATATCAAGTCTATCAAATGCATGACTATACGAATACATGATACATTGATTTCCCATCATTACATTTTCACCAATTGTTATTCTTCCACTAAGAATGCAATTTACACCAACACCACTATTATCACCTATTTTAAGTTCTGGATCAAACTCTGCACCTTTTTCAATATTTACATTTTTACCACACTCTTGAATAAAATTTTTAACCATAAATCCTCTAATTTTCTTATATGTATTTCCGTATTTACCAACAGATGTAGGCAATTTTTTCCCAATACCATGATATAATCTCCTATAAAAAGATCGCTTTATTCTATTTAATATCATATATCTCATATCTCCCATTCATATATTTATAAGTCTTATAACTTTATCTACAACATATATATACCAATAACTTTTTCTTCTATATATCCATCTATAAACTTTATTTGACGATATTTCTGCATTTTTAGCACACACTTGATACTCATAAGTTTTCATTATATAACTATTTTTTTTTATTCTTTGTAATAAACTTGTATTTTTTAAAAGTAAATTCATATTAAATGAGTTTACTAATTCCATAAAAATACTATTATAAAATATCTGCCATACTTCATAATTTTTTGTTCCAAATATACTCATATATTCTCTAATAAAATTATACTGTTCTATGCATTGTATATCATAATCTTTATAAATTCTATTTGTTAAACAATTTTCTCTAGATAATGTATAGAAGTATAATTTTGTTTTTATAAAGTTTATATTTCCTGAAATTGCATCTAAGTATCTTATATTAAATCTTAAATCTTCTCCCAAAGATATGTTTTCATCAAATCTAATGTTATTATTTTTAATAACTTCTAAATAATAAATTTTATTCCATGGAGCATTTATTCCATACAACCTTAATTTTAAAAAATCAGCCTTATTTATTACACTATCTACTTTAGGTCTTTCGTAGTCAAACTCTTTAACTTCATTGTCAATTACATTGTAATAGTCACATACTATCAAATTATTTTCTTTATAATTTTCTAATAGTAATTTACACCAATCCTTTGCTACATAATCGTCACTATCACAAAACATTAAAAATTGGCCTGTTGCATTTTCTATGCCTATATTTCTTGCTTTAGATACACCTCCATTCTCAATACTAATAACTTTAATTCTAGAATCTATTTCCTTATATTTATTACAAATTTTTTCTGTATTATCACTTGAACCATCATTTATAATTATTATTTCTATATTTTTATATGACTGATTTATTAAGCTGTCTAAACATTTTGATATATACTTTTCTCCATTATATACTGGAACTACTATACTAATTTTTTTATCCATTTTTACTATCTCTCCATGAATAATTTATCATACTCATTTATATAATTATCAAATTTATACTCCATACTTTTAAGGTTTAAACTTAGCTGTAGTCTATGTTCCTTGTTATCTAATAAATACTTAATTGCATTAAATATTGCATTTTTATCTGTTTCTACTAATATTCCTGTTTTTCCATCTATAAACTGTTCTCTCATCCCACCTACATCTGTTGCTATTATAGGCTTATTCAAAATTCTTGCCTCATTAGTAGTTGTACAGTATGCTTCATAGTATGATGGTTGTACATATATATCACAATTTTTCATGTAGGTATAAGGATTTATCTTATTTCCTAATAAATAAAATTTATCTTGTATATTCATCTCTTTAATTTTCTTTTCTAAAAAATCAAATTGATTTCCATCACCTATCCAATACCATCTAATATTGTATCCTTCATCTGACAAACTTTTACATATATCTACTGCTAAACTTCCACCTTTTTCTTTAGTAAGCCTTCCAACAGAAACGATATTTATAGTATTTTTATCAAAAATATCATCTTGTGCTTTTTGGGATAATTTTATAATTTCATGTCTATTTATTATATTATGTAGTATTAATATCTTACTTTGAAGTTGAGGAAATTTTTCAAGTAAATTTTTCTTACAATCCTCTGAAACAGCTATCATTTTATCAAATTTAACATAATATTCTTTATCGATTTTATACTTACTATCTTCTTCTTCATAAGCTCCATTGTGATACCACATATATTTTCTTTTTGCTTTTACTTTATCAATTACATAATATGGTGAAAAATCATTTTGAGAATATGCTATAGCTATATCATAATCTTTATTAAGTCTTTTAAAGAGCTTCCATGGTTTTTGTCCAAATTTATTTATTAATCTAAAAATAATATACTTGCTTATTTTAAGTAATTTTAAAAATAAATTTTTCTCTTTTAAATATTCTGAAAATGTATCTGTAGTATTAATAGCATATTCAAATGTATTTAGTATATTTATGTCTTTTTTTATCTGATTTTTTAATTCAAATTCAGGATTCATTGGTAAAACATCAATTTCATATTTATTTGAATCTAGTTCATTTAATAAATTTACTAAACATTTTTCAATTCCACCTATTCCTAATCCATAACATACAAATAATATTTTTTTCATATTATAATCCTTATACATCCCAATTTGGCTTTCTTATCTTGTCATATATGTAGTAAATTATTTTATATAACATTGTCGAAGAACATATTAATTTAACAGTTATTTTATCTCTTTTACTTGTTAAATTATTCCCATTACACTCATTAATAATTTTTTCTTTTATTAACTTACAATTTAATTTTTTATCTTTTTCTTTGCTATATAAATAATACTTATATAATCCTATCAAAGATCCTATATACCTATTAAAAGATATATTTTTTAAATACTTATCATCTACATCATCATAAATCTGTTTTGAAACTTTCAGTCCATCAATTTTCTTTTTTTTATCAAAGGTAGTTTTACAAGCTGATGTATCAACTTCATAATAGTTATATTTAGGAATATCAATAAATATAGATTTCTTAGATACATTAAATACTTTATAATTTACTAATATATCTTCATTCATTTTTAGACTCTCATCAAACTCGATATTATTAAATAGTTCTCTCTTATAGATTTTATTCCATAAAGCTCCTACAAAGAGCCTTCCATCTATCAAGCACTCTAATGCTTGTAGATTATCTTGAATATATTCTTTTCCTGTTCCATTTACTTCTTTGATTACTTTATCATCTTTTATTCTCTTATAACCACAATGTACAATATCGTATTTTCCAGATTCAAAGTATTTCATTAATACTTCATACATATCTAAATCCAATGTGTCATCACAATCCACAAATGTTATATATTTTTGAGATGCCTTTTTTAATCCATAATTTCTAGCACTAGATGCTCCTCCATTTTCTTTTTTATACAAACATACTCGTTTATCTTTTTGGGCAATATTTTTAATTATATCTATACTTTTATCTTTAGACCCATCATCTACTACTATTATTTCAAGATTTTTATATGTTTGATTTATTAAACTATTTAAACATCTTCCTATGTATTGTTCTCCATTATACACTGGTATAATCACACTTAACCCCATTTGACACCTTATAATTCCTTTCTATAAAATATCAACATTTATTTTTTCCAACTGTTTGAATTCATCACTTTTTATATATTTCAATGCATCCCTAAATCCTTTCTTTCTTATATTCATTACTCTCTTATCTTTAGATTTTGCTAATATACTTAAATACATATATACATTTGTTAATGATTTATAGTATAAAAATGAAATAATATCTATACACTTCATAATAAATTTAGTATCAACTTGATATATGAATCTATACCAAAATATCAATTGATTAAATGAGCTAGAATATATTACTTTCTCTTTAATTCCTTGAGTTGATGTTTTAGCATCTAAATGTTCATATATTGCATCTGATACCATTACTGTTTTATATCCCATAAGCCATGCTTTATAAAACATAGTCATATCATCCCTACTTGCATATCCATTCATATCTAACCATTTTTCTTCATCAAAATGTATATTATGCATAGATGAAGTTTTTGCAAAAAAGCAAGTCCAGGCTGCTGATTGTGTATAGTAATATCTACTTTCCTTAGTATTAATATTTCTGTTATATGACCATCCTGAAGATCTAAGTACTTTAACATACATATTTCTATTAAAAATAGTTTCCACTGCTCCAGAAGTAATATTGTTAATTATAGATTTAATCCCTTTAGGTGGTAAAAATGATAATAATGGTCCTATTGAAAAATCGCATATATTTTGATTTATTGGTTGTACTAATTTTTGAACAAAATCATAATTAAATGATATATCATCATCACAAACTAGCATATATTCTGTAGTACAATTATTTATTCCCACCATACGTTGATTTACCATACCTTTTTCACAAAATATAAACCTTTCATTTATACCAGAATTTAATCTCTGCTTAGGTAAGTCATATCCTTCAGGTAACACAATTATCGCCTCTTGAGGTTTTGGCTCAAGTTTGTTAATACTATCTAATAGTTTCTGGTATTTTTCATCAGCCTTTCCCATTGTTCTAATTATAACTGAATAATTAATATGCATTATGCCCCACCTTTATTTATATTTTCATTTAAAAATACCTTATCCTAGTAAATTTTCTACTTTATTTACGGTATTTTTCTTACTAAATCTTTTTCCTCTTTCCTTTGCTTTTATCTTATAATAATTTAATAAATCTTTATCGTTTAACAATTTCTTTAATCCTTCATAAATACCTTCTTCACTATTTTCAACTACTAATCCATACTCATTGTTATATCCTAAAAGCTCTTGTGCTCCTGAGCATAATGTACTTATTACTGGTGTACCTACTATCAAAGACTCTGTCACTGCTGTACTAAATCCTTCTCTATAAGAAGAACATATATATAAGTCACATTTCGATACATATTTATATGGATTTTCTTTAAATCCAACCAAAGTATATGTATTTTCTAAGTTATATTTTTTTAAATATTTTCTTATTTTAATTTCATCATTTCCAACACCAATTATATAAATATGATGATTTATACCTTCTTCAATTAATTTCTTATGAACTTTAGCTAATCTATAGTATCCCTTTTTATCAATTACCTTTCCAACAGAACATATTTTAAATTCATTTTTAGGTAGCGTTATATCATCTACTTCTTCATTAGCCTTATCTAATATAAGCTCTGTTTCATTTGTATTATATAAAACATCTATATTATTTAATTTTAATTTAGATGTTTCTAAAAATATATCTTTTACAGTTTGTGATACACATATTATATTATCAAATTTACTATAGCAACTTTGAGCTTCAAGCATATTTCTAAATCCATTAGAAAACTTTTCTTCATCATTTAACTCAATATGTATCCAACTTATTTTCTTTGAATTTTTATATGGACACCCTGATATAATCCTCGCTGTTGGCCCTTCTAAATACGATATTACTATATCGTATTCTTCTCTAATAATAAATTTATATAAAAATGTTGGTGAAAATAGTTTAAATAAAGTGGTACTCCCTTTAAATATCTTTTTAAATAAATATTTATACCGTATATTTTCATGTAGATTTTTTTTATTAACACCCTCATCAAAGATAGTTTGAAGAGTTATATCATACTTGTTTCCGTCTAAATTATTAACTAGATTTACCAAAACTTTTTCAGCCCCACCATGCATTAAATTAGGTATAAAAAATAATACTTTTTTCATTAATCTCTCCTCTTAATAATAAAAAATATCTAGTACTTTACTACAATAAGGCCATCCATTCCATGCTATCTCCATCTGATAATAAAAATATATTAAGTAACATATAATCATTATAAAAGTAACTAACCGTTGCTCCTTTTTTTCAAATGAATTCTTAAGCACCCAAGGCATTAGTATTAAACTATATACATTAAAATAAATGGGCAACCTTCCTATCAATATACCACTCCTAACAAGTTTAGAAATTGTATATGTACATATTGATAAAATATTCATATTAATACAAATTTTTATTATAGGAGTATATTTATCTTTTAATTTTTCCCTTGATAAAAATGCTATTATTAAAGGAACTGATTGAACTACTATGGTTATTATATTTACTCCATCATCAGTCTTTTTATTTTCTTGATATCCAATAGCATATTGTGAATCATTCATAGCTGAGTCAAATACTTTTATAAATGTACTTGAAAACAACATACACATTAATACAAGTATAATAATTCCTATTGTCCTTTTATTCCATGGCTCACCTCTAACTATAAAATATACTGGTATCATCATTATTGCTGTTATATGTATTGTGGATGCTAAGATAACAACTAAGAAATATTGCAATGGTTTTTTCTTTATAATTAGTGTAATACTAGAAAACAAAATAGCTACTGCTAAAAATTGTCTCATACCATTAAATAACCACGCAAATTGACATGATGCCATGAATAAAAATACACTTAGTCCAAAATTCTCAGAATATTTATATAATGTTGTAACCATGCAAATTCCACTTATAAAAGCTATTATAAATAACCACACATTATAGTCTGATGATATATATGTTTTTATAAAAGTAGAAAATATAACAAATCCTATCATATTATTACTTGTTTCTGGTATATTATTAAAAATATTTGCTAAAGTATTTGGATATGACTTAAACATTTCTATATATGCTCCTGTATCTGCCACTCCATAACTTCTCAATCCTGCAAAAAATATAATCGCAGAGAAAGCTATTATACATATCATCCAATCTGTTTTTTTCTCATATATGCCATCATTAGTACACAATTGTCTGGTTGTCATAGTCGATATACAACCCCAAAATATAACCCATATTAGCATAAAATAATATACTGGCATGTTAACTTACTCCTTCTTTTGTTTTTAATTTTATATAAAAGTATAGAGTTATCCCTAATGGCGTAGCTAATATAGTCATTAATTTTCTAGGTGATTCTTTTATAAATTTTTTATTTTTTAGCATAATACAACTTGATACATAATGTATACATGATTTAAATTGCCACTTAAAAGATTTACAATATTTCATTCTCTCTTTTCTTAGAAATATATAACCTTTTGGATTATTTATAAATTGTTCTAATATATTATTAGTTGACCCATCTTCTAAATACTCAACTACACAAACGGGTTTATTTAAAATTAACAAAGGATAATCCTGATCTGCTAATAAATATTTATAACAAAGACCAACAAATTTTTCACCTTTATATTCTGGATAAGGAGGGTACTTTTTCATTACATCTGTTCTATAAATAACTTTTTTATCTCCCACTCCCTCAAATTCATAATAATCATAATAAGTTGTGTATTTTTTATTTGGAAGACCATCCCCTACTATATCTCCATTTTGATGTATATCTAAAGCTATAATACCACCATAGTTACTTGTTCCATTTTTCTTCCAAAAATCTACTATAACTTCTATAGCATTATCAGTTAAATAATCATCAGAATCAATACACATATTCAACTCTGTATATATATTTTCATATGCCTTATTATGAGCAGTATGCATTCCTCCATTTTCTTTATAAATATATCTAATATTAAAACCATTATCTTTTTTCATCCATTCTTCTACCAATTGTTTTGTATTATCACTAGAACCATCATCTATAATTAACCATTCAAAATCTTTACTCGTCTGTCTTAGCATGCTTTCATAACAAAGGTGTAAAGTATACGATCTATTATATGTAGGTGTAAACACAGTTATCGTTGGTTTTTTGTTATCCTTTTCCATTTTATCACTCTCCCACACATAGACTATCTGTTGTAATGCTATATATACTTTCAAACTTTTTTTTCACATTTTTTATATCATATGGTTTAATATAAGTTAATGATTTTACACAATAATAATCTGCCATTTTTGTATCTTCAATTAAATTGCATATTGCTTCATAAAAACTTTTACTATTATTTCCTTCTACTAGTACACCATTTTCTTTATCATGAATTAATTCTCTATGTCCTCTATTATCTGATGCTATAACAGGTTTTCCACAAATCATAGCTTCCATAATATTAAGTGGCAGACCTTCTCTAAAACTTGCTGACACAACTAAATCACATAAATTCACATAATCCTCTAAATCTGTTCTATAACCTAATAATTCTATATTTTTCTCTAGATTTAAAGATTTAACTAAACTTTCTAGTTCATCATGAGTTGGTCCATTTCCTGCCAATAATAATTTTGTATTTGGATAAACATTTACCACATCAGCCATTGCTTTTATCAAAGTTGATTGATTTTTATTTTTATTTAATTCTCCAGTACACAAAATTATAAATTCATCTTTATATCCTTTTTTCAGTCTAATATTATTTTTTTCTTCTAATGATATCTGTTTAAATTTATTACTATTTACTCCCATACCATATATATGATGAACTCTACACTTAAACTTTTTCTGAGTAGCCAAGTTATAGTCTTCTTTTGTTATGGTTATTAAATCATCTGTTAAGTATGACATTATTTTTTCTATAGGATAATATATAATCCAATTTTTTATAGGAGCACCTTTATAAAAATGAAAACCATGAGCTGTATATATAACTCTCAAGCCTTTTTTTCTAAATTTATTTGATGCTAGCCTAGTAATCATTCCTCCAACAGGTGTATTACAGTGAACTATATTATAATTTTCTTTTTTAAGTATGTCATTTAGCTTTTTATAAGCTTTAATATTATTTTTGTTAAAAGGTGATCTTTCAAATGGTATATCATAAATTTTGTCTGCATATTTCATCTGAAGACCATTTTTTTCTGCTAAATTATTTCTTGCTGCAACATGAACTTCAAATCCTTCTTCCTTTAGCATCTTCATAATAGGTAAATGAAATTGACAAATATGGCTTTGTACTGTAGCTACAAATAATATTTTTTTATTCATTTTTTCATCCCCCTACTAAAATGGTATCAAGCTATTGATATTAAAGTACATTTTTTCAAAATACATTCTTTTTTTTGTTTCATTATAATTTGTAATTGTTATTCCTAGTTCATCAACCTTTTCATTCATGACTTTAATAATATCTTCATGGCATTTATCACTTATTCTCTTTTCTAGAGGCAAAGATAATAACAAATCTATTAATTTCCTATTATTATACGGAACTGTTATATCATAAGAATATCTATGTTCTCCAGTTAGAACTAATCCTCCCCATGCCCCATATCTAATCTCCCAAAGAAACATATCTGATTCATCATAATTACTAAAGTTTTCTCCAAATTTGTATTTCTTTCTATATTCTTCAAATACATTATCAGTCTTCTTTACAAGACTTCGATTATTCACAAAAAATTTATACATTGTTGTTAAGTTTCTTGGAGTTAATTTCTTAGGCATTCTTTTTTTTCCAAACTTCTTATAATAATTTGCCCTTCCAATTTCAGATACCCATGATTTTACTTCTACATCAAAATCTTCTGTATCTCTAAAATAAACTCTTTTTCTCATATCATTTTGATTTAAATTTCCTATATTTCCAAATGAATGGTTTATTATTTTAGTTATTATATCTAAATTTTTAAATTTACTATTCTCATTAGGAATATTATAAATTTTATGATTTAGACCTAAATGATTAGCAATTTTATGTGCTGCATCAGCATCTATAGATTCTCCAACCATGGAAATATAACTAAAATACTTAAATCTATCATATAATCCATTTGTACAAGCTAATGTTACCTTACTATCCATACCACCTGTCATTGATATGGCTGGTTTATCCCATTTTTTTGATATAAGTTCCATATTTTTATGTAATATATCTCCTATATCTTTAATGGTTTCTTCATATTCATCTGCTGATTTACAAATCTCTAATTCTTTATTTGGAAAAAATCTATCTGTTACAAATTCATTGCCATTAAAGTTAACAACTATATTTGGAACTAATCTTTTTAATTCTTTATAGGTTGATAAATCTCCCGGTAAAAATGGCCCATATAACTTATAAAATTTATAATTAACTAATTCTTCTACATAAGAATCTGTTTCTAAATCACATAAATCTCCTATCATTTGCATATGTGATGATATATAAATTTTATTATCTATTAATCCATAGTAAGCACCTTGCATTCCTGCACAATCTACTATTATCTCTATGTTTTGATTTTCAATATAGCCAATTACAAATAATCCTGTTAATTCATTTATTGAATTGAAATAATTATTTTTTGATATATCAAAACTAGAGGCTATTTTTTTTAAAATCTCAGTCTCATCTATTTCCATGGTAAAAGGATTATATGCATGACCAATTAAGAAAAATGTCTTGTGCGAATTTTCAAAGGTATATAATTTCTGCAGTATATGTACATAAAATAAAAAATCTCCTACTCTGGTAACATCCCAATTGTCATAGAAAGGATATTGATTTTTATCAATATCATCATCATTAGTTATCAAAAATCCTCTTTTAAAAATATCATTTCTATATTGTGGATATTGATCTAATAACTCAATCATCTCTTTCGTATTATCATGCATTTATCATTTCACCTTCTTTCACTTTGTATAAATTGTTACAAATCACCTTAAATAATCGTCCCTTACATTTATCAGATATAAAAGAGTTATGAGGTGTAATAATAACTTTATTATTAGTCCATAGCTTACTTTCCCTCTTCAATGGTTCACATTCCATCACATCAAGCGCTACACCCATAAACTTCCCTTCATCAAGAACTTCTTCCAAATCACTTTCCTTTATAACAGCCCCTCTAGATATATTAACAAGCACTGCATCATCTTTCATAAAATCAAACTTACTTTTATCAAACAAATATTTAGTTTCTTCAGTTAATGCTATTGAAAGAACTACTATATCACTCATTCCTAACAACTTATCTAATTCATCTAATATAAAGCTATTATCTAAATAAGGCGATTCAATTTTTCTTCTTCCAACACCATATACAGTCACCCCAAAAGCTTTTAATCTCTTGGCAACTTCCAAACCAACGCTACCACAACCAACTATAGTAACAACTTTATCTGTTAACTCTAGTAAATCTCTTTTCTTTTCCCAAACTCTTTTTTCTTGATTTTTTCTAAAAAAATTACTACTTTTATAAATCTCAAGTATCTTCAACACTGCCCACTCAGCCATAGGAATACTATAAACATCCTTAGCATTATATAAGCTAATATTATTATCTTTTATATAATCAAGTGGAACTCTATCTAGTCCTGCACTAGTTAACTGTATATGTTTTAAATTAGTAAATTTTTTTATATCGTTATACAAAAAAAGTCCATTACAAACAACTGCATCTATATCACTCACATCAAAATCAATTGTTTTTCTTTCATCTTGAACAAATTTTATATCAAAACCCATATCTCTTAAAACTTTCAACTGGCTATCAGTATAGTCAATTGCCCCTGTTAATAATATTTTCATATCAATTCCCCTAAATTGACTTATTATAAACTATGTCTTCTACTATTTCCTTGATTAAGATTTTATTTTCTTCAAAATCCAATTCATTCATTTTATTTTCAAAATCACGTATTTTTCTTAATCCTGTAGTAAATATTTCATTTATTTTATTTAAGTCTTTTATTTTATCCGTATTACAAAAACTTCTTGATAATATTGCCCTTGTAGAGCCTAGTCTATAATGTTCTTGTATTATATTTTCTGCTGGAAGTGTACCTTCTCCAATTCCTGCAATTCCACCAAATCCATAAGGTATATTTTTATTTTTAAATTTATTACAGAGATACTCTACTGTTCCATCTACTAAAAGTTCAAACATAAATTTCATTTTATAATCTAGATGTAAATCATTTAATCCTATGTGTATTTCATCAATTCCATCAATATCTAATATTTCATCAATAGACTTTACTGATTCTGCTGTTTCAACTAAAAGCATTGTTTTGCATCTTCCATTTACCAAATTAATAAATTGTTCAACTTCTTTAGTAGTTTTAAAATAAGGTAGCATTATTATATCTGCTCCATTGTTAACTATATTGTTGATTTCTTCTTCTGAATTGTAATGAATGGGATTTGATCTTACTAATAATTCACTCTTGTTTATAGAGTTCTTTATTTTCTTTATATCATCAAAGTTATGATTAGATTGAACTGTATCCATTCCACCTTGTCTTTCTTTTTTGCCTATAACTTCAAGGTCCACAAAAATTCTATCTACACCACTATTTTCTGCAATTTTTGCTACGTCCACATTATTAGTTATATACATTAATTTTAACAAGTATCCATCCTCCATTTATTACTTATTAGTTTTCGTTGCTGTTTCATAAGTGTTTACATTATCACTCATTTTAAATACTTTCACTATAGTTTTTAGTAGTATTTTTAAATCCAGCATAAAACTTAAATTTTCAACATAGTTAACGTCATAAATTATTCTTTCATCCCATGGAATATCTTTTCTTCCATTTATTTGAGCTAGTCCAGTAACTCCTGGTCTAACTTTAAATCTTTTCATTTGTTCATCTGTATATTCTTCCAATTTCCATGGGTGATAAGTTAATGTAGGTCTTGGACCTATAAAGCTCATTTCTCCTTTTAATATATTAATAAGCTGTGGTAACTCGTCAATACTTGTTGCTCTAATAAATCGTCCCACTTTCGTTACCCTTGGATCTCCTTTTAGAGAATATACCCCTGTTCCTTTTTTTTCAGCACCTTGACACATGGAACGAAACTTATAAATATTGAATACTTTTCCATTCAATCCTAATCGTTCCTGCTTAAATATAGCAGGACCAGGAGAATCTATTTTTATAATCAATCCCACTATTAATAAAAATATTCCTCCTATTATTAAGAGTACTAATGAAAAAATAATATCCAAACCCCTTTTTATTTTTTTATACACCCATATTCACCACTTTATTTTTATTTTTTATACTGTTGCAGCCATTTTTTCTTCTTGCCCTTTTATCACATAAGTAGGTACCAAATTCTTCATAGCATACCTAACTTCCACTTCATCCTCCATATCTGCCACATACTTCAAATACTTCAACTTATCAAACAACTCCCCTTCATCCACATCAATAGGTTGTCCAATATAAATCTTATCCTTATTCGTATCTGTCAGACCTTCTTCATCCATAAGAATCTCCTCATAAAGCTTCTCCCCAGGTCTAAGCCCAGTAAACTCAATCTTAATATCCACATCTGGCTCCAACCCACTAAGTGTTATAAGATTTTTTGCCAAATCAAGAATCTTCACCGGCTCTCCCATATTAAGCACAAATATTTCGCCACCCTTAGCAATTGCTCCTGCCTCCAACACAAGGGATACTGCCTCTGGTATGGTCATAAAAAACCTAGTTATCTCTGGATGAGTTACTTTTACTGGTCCTCCTTCTTCTATTTGTTTTTTAAACAGAGGAACTACAGAACCATTACTTCCCAGCACATTGCCAAATCTCACTGCCACAAATTCAGTAAAACTACTTTTTTCCAAAGTTTGTACTATCATTTCACAACATCTCTTAGTGGCACCCATTATATTTGTAGGATTCACCGCCTTATCTGTTGATATTAGTACAAATCTTTCTACTTTGTATTTTGCTGAAATTTGAGCCACATTTAATGTACCAAAGACATTATTTTTAATTGCTTCACAAGGACTATCCTCCATAAGAGGCACATGTTTATGTGCTGCTGCATGAAATACTATTTCTGGCTTATAGCTACTAAATATTTCATCCATTCTTTTTTTATCTCTCACAGATGCAATCAAAACTTTTATATTTTTGTCTTGTCTCTTTCTACTCAGTTCCTGTTGAATTTCATAAACATTATTTTCGTATATATCAAGGAGTATAAGTTCTTTTGGCTCTAAGTCACATATTTGCCTACATAACTCAGATCCTATGGAGCCTCCTGCCCCTGTTACTAATACTTTTTTATTTTTTATAAAATCAACAACTTCACTGTCTTTAATTTGTCTACTTTCTCTTCCTAGCAAATCTTCAATGTTTACATCTCTGATTTTTTTTATGCTTACTTTTCCGTCAATTAATTCATATATTCCTGGTATGGTCTTTATTTTACATTTTGTATTTTTACAAATTTGCATTATTTCACGTTTTCTTTTTCTTTTTATTTTTGCTATGGTAAAAATAATTTCTTCCACATTTAGATTTTTAGCTATTGTTTCAATTTCATCAGTAGTGCCTATAACAGGTACGTTGTAATATGTTTTGCCCAGCTTATCTTCATTGTCATCAATTATTCCCACAGGGTACATATTTAGTTGTGGATTTTCAAACATTTCTTTTAAAATAAGTTGTCCTGCCACACCTGCCCCTATTATGAGTACTTTTTTTCTATTTTCCAAATTGTCATATGCTTTTAAATAAAGAATTCCTCTTCTAAGTCCTCTATAGACTATACGAATGGAACATATACCCACATGTGTAAATAGTCCATACATAATATAAAAAGCTATGGGATAGTCAAATCCCAGCAAATTTATGAAGATATAAGATATTAATGTGGAAAATACTGTTGAAATAAAAATAGTTATTACTTCTTTGTCCACACTTGTTGACCATAATGTTTTGTAATCTCCTATTATCATAAAAGTAATGAGGCTTATTATTACCATTGTTAAAAATAATAAGTTGTTAAAATATATAATGCCTAAGGTAACTAATAAAGATATGATAAAAGCCCCCATAAAGACCATGGCATCTGTCATTAATAATATTGCTTGTTTATACCTAAAATCACCATATTCTTTGTTGTAGCTATTTATTTTTTCCAAAACCTTAGCTCCCATTTAGCCATCTCCCCTACAAACAACTAATTCATTATAAATTAATTATCCATGTTTTCTTCTTTTAAAAAATAATCTATGTTTTTTATCATCTTTATAATATCCATAATATTTATAATATTTATGATCTTCAGATTTAAATTTGTTAAGTATAACTCCTATGACTCTTGCGTTTACTTTTTCTAGTTTGTCCCTTGTTACTTTTGCCATTTGTTGGTCTATACCTCCTGATGCAGTTATTATTATTGTTCCATCTGCATATCTGGCAAGGATGGCTGCATCATTTAATCTACTAAGAGGTGGTGAGTCTATAAAGATATAGTCGTAGTCTTTTTTTAGATTTTCTATTATATCTCTAAATTTTTTTGATTCTATTAAAACTGATGTATTTAGAGGTGATCTACCACATGTTAACACATCTACTCCATCAACCTTTTTTATACATTCTTTTAAGTCCATATCGTTCATTGCCACATCGGCTATTCCTTTTTCATTTGGTATATCCAATACTCTAGCTACTGATCTTTTTCTAAAGTCGCAGTCAATTAAAAGTATTTTATGATTTTCCAAATCAGAAAAACATTTTGCCATGGAACATACTGTAGTTGTTTTTCCTTCGTCCATTTCTGCACTTGTAAAAACTATGGTTTTTATATCTGTATTTAATGAAATATTAGTTCTTACTTCCCTGTATGCTTCGTTTACTTCAAAGCTTCCACTGTCATATAATCCTAACATTTTGTCCTCCTTATTTTTTAGTACGACGTTTACCTTTGGAATTTGATCTGTCTAAAGGAATAGTTCCTATTAGTTGATAATTCCAGTATTTATTTATATCATCTGGTGTTACTATTTTTGTATCTAAACATTCTGCAAGTAAAACTAAAAATATGGAAAGAACTACACCAACTCCTGCTGCTTTTAGTATAGTTAAATCTTTTCCTCTTTCTATTAAAGCAGGATCTGATGCTTCATATACAACTTGTACACAATCTATTCCCATAAGTCTTATTAATTCTTCATTAAAAGCTGATGGTATTTTTTTTACTACTTTTTGAGCCATTTCTGGGCTTTTGTTAATTACAGTTATGTCTATGAATTCTGCTATATCTTCCCTAACTGTTGTTTTTATAGTTCCAAGTTCTGCTGCTGATACTTTTAGAGAGCTTGCCACTAAGTTTCTTACGTTGTTTGATTCTGCCAAAGATGCATATGTACTGGCAATGTTTTGATTTAAAGATATATTGTATGTAGAATATGGGTCTAATTGATTTGTTGTAGTGTCATCTTTTTTCTTCTTTTTCACATTTTTAGTACTATTAATTCTAACTGTCACGCTTGATCTGTATGTGGGTACATAACTTTCATAATTTACATAAGTTTTGTATCCTCCCAGTCCTAAACATATAATCATAACTAAAATTACTATAATTCTTCTTCTTTTTAGTATGTCTAGATACTCTCTTAAATTAATGCTCTGTTCCATTGCTACCTCCAGTTTCTGCATATTCTTCTAAAATTTTTATATCTGTCATTTTGTCAATTCTATAATAAAAGATGTCGTCTATGTTGTCTTTGTGGCCTACTAAATAGTAGTAGTCATTGTCGTTAATCATGTATATTGGATTGATTTTTGAAGTGTCAACTTGGTTGTCTGAATAATTAAAAGTAATTTTTTTATTGATATCTATAGCATTTCTTATGATTTCCATATGGTCATAGATTTTATCATTGGTAGATTTACTATTTTCTTCAATAAGCACATCACTTTTTACAATTCTCCCTCTGTAAATACAATTTAGTCTACTTATTTTTTCTAGAAGTTCTTCAGTTTTTTTCTTTGTTATAAATTTGCTAGATTTTACTGAATCCATTAAAAGTTTTAACTCATATTCTTTAAAATAGCTATCAACAAGGTAGTATCCTTCCTTTTCTTTGTTGTAATCACTAACTTCTAGACCCATATGTCTCATATCTTTTATATATGAGTATATAGTTCTTCTGTCTAGTGTAAGTCCTAGCCTTTCTTTCATATGATGGTTAATTTCTTTTGTGGACAAGGAAACATCTTCATTGGAATAAGTTCTAAGTATATTTACAAAGGTACAGAACTTAACATTATTGCTTACCTTTTCCATTTTTCCCCTCCCATATTTTTCATATAAAAGGCACTTATTGGAAATAAATGGCATTTTATATCTAATTTCATTATATAGATAATAAAAAAAATGCACAACAAGAATTGTACATTTTTTTGAACATCCGTCATATAATTTTTATTTTATCTATTTTACCTTTTCTTTTTTCAATTCTTTCATAAAAGCTACAATTATGCCTATTATTACAAAAGCAAAAGGAAAAGATACTACTATGGCAAATCTTTGCAGTATGTCCAGTCCTCCAAGCATTATGAAAACAACGGCGAAAAGTGCTTGGATAACTCCCCATATGATTTTATTAAAGTTTTTAGGATTTAGATTGCCCCTAGATGTGAACATTCCCAGTACATATACGGCGGAGTTTGCTGATGTTATAAAGAAGGTAAAAAGCAAGAATATACAAATTACAGAAAATAATACACCTCCAGGGTAGTTGGCAAATACTTTAAAAAGAGCAGTATCAGTATATACTATGGCATCTTGGACAAATTCTAATCCTAAGTTCATGCCCATCATTCCAAATATGGCAAACCAAGCCATACATATAATAGAAGGAATTATTATAACTCCCATGACAAATTCTCTAATTGTTCTCCCCTTGGAAATTCTAGCAATAAATACACCTACAAAAGGTGACCAGGAAATCCAATAGGCCCAATAAAAAATTCTCCATTTGTATACCCATTCGTTGCTAGTTATGGGATTTATAAATAAGCTTTGTGATACGAAATAGTTGATGTAGTCTCCCATGCCATTTACAAAGGTGTTCATAATTTCTGATGTAGGTCCCACAAAAAAACATCCCACCACTAAAATTGTGGCCAAGGTTAAGTTTATATTTGATAATTGTTTCATACCATTGTCCAGTCCACCAACGGCTGTATATATGTAAATTATTGTTATTACAATTATAATTGCAATTTGCAATTTGAAATTATTTTTTATGCCAAATAAGTATTCTACTCCTCCACCAATTTGCATAGTACCCAGTCCCATGGATGCTGCCACACCTACTATGGTGATAAAGACTGCCATAACGTCTACTATCATTTTTATGGTGTTTTTGTGTTTGTTATTTTCTAAAATAGGATCTAACGTAGTGCTTATAAGTCCTTTTCTTCCCTTTCTAAATTGAAAATATGCCAGTGATACTCCTATGACTGCATAGGAAACCCAAGACATAACCCCCCAGTGTATAAAGCTTTGTTCCATGGCAAATCTGATGGCATCTTCACTTCCCGGCTGGGCGTTTAGTGGGTTAGCAAAATGGCTCATAGGCTCCCATGCTCCAAAGAAAACTAATCCTATGCCCATTCCTGCCCCAAACAACATGGAAAACCAGACAATATTGCTAAATTCCGGTTTGTCATTTTCTTTTCCCAGTTTTATATCTCCATATTTACTACAAGCTAAATAAATTGAAAAAGCAAATATGCCTAGCATAAGTAGAAGATACATGGGGCTAAATTTATCTACAAGTGCATTAAATAGTTTTGTGGAAATATAATTAAATCTATCTGGTAAAAAAATCCCCACAACTACTATTATTCCCGTCAATATCAAAGAAAAAATAAAGACGTAATTTCTATTTTTACTTTTTAAAAACATACAATCCCCCCAATTATTTTCATATAATTTATTATTCAATTGAAAGTAAAAATAGTACCTTTCATCATTTCTTCAAAATCACATATTTTTATATTTTCTTGGTTAAACTTATAAAAAATGCTGTGAAAGGTGAAAAAAATGAAATTATCACTAAAATTAGATGAAGTTATCATACTTTTGGTGGGTTGTTTATTAATGGGTATTTCCATAAATATGTTTTTAAATCCCCACAACATTGCTCCTGGAGGGTTAACTGGCGTATCCATAATTATAAATACTTTAACGGGAATTCCCATTTGGCTTATAAATATCTGTTTTGATATTCCCCTATTTTTATTTGCCTTTAGGATTCTTGGTAAAAAAGATGCCACAAAGACTTTCTTTGGCATAATATTTCTTACTTTATCATTAAAATTAACTGAAAATTTATCATATGTCCATGTTACTGATGATGTGCTTTTGTCTGCCATATCTGGTGGAATTATTTTAGGATTGGCCCTTGGTCTTATTTTTAGGATAAATGGAAGTACTGGTGGTACAGATTTAATTGCTCTTTTAGCAAAGAAGTTTTTGCCAAATCTTAGTATTCCCACTCTTATGGGGTTTGCCGATGGATGTGTTGTTATTTTGTCGGGAATTGTAAGTAGGGAATTGGAAATTGCTCTATATTCTGCTTTGTCTCTTTATATAATAGTAAAGGTCAGTGATATTATGGTTGAAGGTATAAATACATCTTCATCTTTTACTATTATTTCTGATAAATATGAGGAAATAGGAAATTCTATTTCGGATGAATTACAAAGAGGAGCGACTATTTTAAATGGTAGAGGGCTATATAGTGGCAATGAAAAAAATGTCTTGCTTGTTGTTGTTTCAAAAAAACAAGTGGTGACCCTTAAGAAATTAGTTAAAAGAATAGATCCCAATGCCTTTATTATTATAAGTGATATTTTTGAAGTTCTTGGTGAGGGATTTAAGGAAATTTAATAAAAAAAACTAGGTCTTAAAACCTAGTTCATTATTGGAGCTGGTAATAGGACTCGAACCTACAACCTGCTGATTACAAGTCAGCTGCTCTACCAATTGAGCCATACCAGCATATTATTTAAGAAGTATTTTGGCGACCTGGAAGGGGCTCGAACCCTCGACCTCCAGCGTGACAGGCTGGCATTCTAACCAACTGAACTACCAGGCCGCGTTTTTATTTAAATGGTGGGACCAACAGGGCTCGAACCTGTGACCCCCTGCTTGTAAGGCAGGTGCTCTCCCAGCTGAGCTATGGTCCCGGGATAATAAAAATGGAGCGGGTGAAGGGGATCGAACCCTCACAGCCGGCTTGGAAGGCCGGAACTCTACCATTGAGCTACACCCGCATGGTGACTCATAGGGGAATCGAACCCCTGTTACCGCCGTGAAAGGGCGGTGTCTTGACCGCTTGACCAATGAGCCATAATATTTAAATGGTTGCGGAGACAGGACTTGAACCTGTGACCTTCGGGTTATGAGCCCGACGAGCTGCCAACTGCTCCACTCCGCGATATTAAGTAAGTATGGTGCCGAAGACCGGAATCGAACCGGTACGAAAGTATAAGTTTCGCAGGATTTTAAGTCCTGTGCGTCTGCCAGTTCCGCCACTTCGGCATACTTTCTTGGCTCCAAGGGAGGGACTCGAACCCTCAGCCTATCGGTTAACAGCCGAGTGCTCCACCATTGAGCTACCTTGGAACATTACGTGGCTACGTCTTACTCTCCCAGGCGGTTGCCCACCAAGTACCATCAGCG